>JAQXBA010000033.1 GCA_029252625.1 Opitutia bacterium
CACTTACGACTTCAGCCATGCCATGCCCTCAACAGTTGCCGAGCGATTTTCACAACCGCCAACCATTACCCTCGGGATTAGATCCCAACACTTCACATGACCATACTCCATGAAGCCTAAAGTTAAAAAAACCGCCGACAGTAAACTGCGCCGTGCCGCTGAAACGCAGCTAGCAAAAACAAAGTCCCGAGCAAAACCCTCAATAACAGCTGAAGACCACACGCATCGTATCCTACACGAATTACAGGTGCATCAGATCGAGTTGGAGATGCAAAACGAGGAACTGTATCGCTCCAGAGAAACGATTGAACACCTACTTAGCAAATACAGCGACTTGTATGACTTCGCCCCAGTCGGCTATCTTTCAATTGATGAAACCTGTACCATTACCAACCTGAATCTAACGGCAGCGTCGTTAATCGGCGAGGATAGGGTCAAGCTGATTGACCATAATCTGCCACGTTTTTTCACCCCAGACTGCAGATCGCAATTACTCGAATTCCTGAAGAACGTTTTCTGCCAGAGCGAAGGGCACGCGATTCAGGCTAAACTATTACGATCAAGCGGAGACGGCTGCGATGTCAACGTGTATGCCAAACCTGACACATTCGAAGGCAATGCCAAAAAAATCTGCCAGATCATAGTTGCCGACATTACTGAGCTAAAGAGCGCGCAAGCATCTCAAAAGCAATTGGAAATTGCGACCGCGACGAATGAGGCCTTGCAAGCAGAAATCCACGAGCGAAAAACACTAGAGAAAGAGCTCCGCAAGGGCGAACTACATTTGGTCCAGTTGCTCAATGAATCACAAGAAATGCGCAGCCAGTTACAACGGATCTCACACAAGATGTTGTCCACTCAGCAAGAAGAGCGGAAACAACTCGGCAAAGAAATGCATTATTTAATCCATAAAGCGTTAGCTTCACTCAATCAAACCCTGAGCCACTTACAAAAAAAGAAGATTCTCAATACTCCAAACTTACCCGCCACTCTCTCTGACACACGCAAATCACTCGAACAATCGATTCAGATTATACAGCAGATCGCCAGTAAATTACAACTCTCAGAGCTCGATGATCTTAAACTCATCCCCGCCCTACGAACACTGATTAAGCTCCTCGCCGAACAGACAGGTATACAAGCACATTTGAGTGTCTATGCCGAAATTGAAAATCTGCATAAATCTTGCCGCACGACGATTTTCCGCGTTACTCAAGAAGCGCTAGACAATGTCGCCCGTCATGCACAAGCCAGCAAAGTTGATGTCGAAATAAGCCAACAAGCCAATCGCCTATCCCTAAAAATAAGTGACGACGGCAAATCGTTTGAAGCACTAAACCACACACTGGCATCAGGGGATGAGAGCCTCGGGCTACTCGCGATGAGGGATCAAGTCGAGCTCGTCGGCGGCCAATTAAAGATCTTACCCAACCCTGCAAAAGGCACCACTATTCTAGCGCATATCCCGCTGAACAAAACTGCCTAAAAACACCTTGCAGGATCGGCCTCAATCCAACCAACGGATATCCACCATCAGATCCTGAGCAATCGCTTCCAGGTTGGACTGAATCACATCGCGATCGACTCCAGAGCCTGCTGCTAAACGTGCACGTGCTTCAAATACCAATCCCCCGGACTCCGGCGCATTGGTGGTCTTGGTGCTCAGCTCCTCGACGTTCACGTCTGCCGCAGCCAAAGCCTTAAACACGTCGCGCACAATGCCCTGATGGTCACTGCCGACCACTTCCAGGTCGAAATGCCCCTGCGCCTCTGGTTCGACGAGTTCACCGACGGCGATCATCACATCCAAATCTTCGATCGTGCGTAAGGCAGCTTCCAACTCTTGCTGGCTCTCCGCCGAGACGCTTACTTCAAGTAAACCCACGAAGCGCCCCGCTAGATGTGCCATCCGGCAGTGCTCCCAATTACCACGGTGCGTTGCGATCACATCCGCAAGCTGCTCCACTAATCCCGCGCGGTCCTTACCGCTAACCGTCAAAACTAATACCGTTTCCATGGATCAAAACCTAGGCCTTCTCCTCAGAACTACAAGCGCGCAAGTGCTTCAGTGAAAAGTGGTAAGTGCCAGTAACAGCATATTCAGAAATTTCCGACTCCTCACTCTTCACTTCCCACTCTCCACTCCAGAAATGGCCTAGGCCTCGTCTTAAT
>JAQXBA010000078.1 GCA_029252625.1 Opitutia bacterium
TTGAGCGAAAACTTAGAGTTGCCCGGCACATTAAACGAAGTGCCTTCACCGTAAGTGTTCCACTCATCCGAACCGGCGAGCTTCACCTCCATTTCACCGCCGAGCATTTCCATCAGCTCCGCAGCTTCAGTGCCGAACTCGTAGTCGCCCGCCTGCATGAAGCCGAGGGTCTTCTTGGAGCCATCTGCAAACACGACGGTGCGGCTAGTGACTTGGCCGCCAAAATAGACATTGGCCTTTTTAATGATAGAGACGTTTTCAAAATTTTCAGACATGCGAAAGGTGATGGCGCATCCTTTGAAATTTGCAATCCGGATTTCTTCTGAATCCGTCCACACCGCTCCCCGATCTCACGATCGAGGCCACATACACTGAATCATACGTGGCCTACGTCGTCAGACGGGGGATCTTCCACCAGCAGAACTCCCCTCTCCGCTTGTCAGCCAACCGGCATTCGACTAAATTAGACCAATCACAAATCGGGAATCACGATGAGCACATCCCACTCAGACCTTGGCAGTGCAGATGCACTCAAACCACGTAAGGCCATCATGATCGTCATGGCATGGCTGCTCTTCTTTGTGATCCGCGCATGGCTCCCCTTGCCCGAGCTACCCGACGCCTACGCCCCCGAAGCCGTGCGCACTGGCCTAGCCATCTTAGCACTCGCAGCTACGTTATGGCTGACCGAAGCACTGCCGCTCGCCATCACTGCCATACTCATCCCTGTCATCGCAGCGCTCACCGGCACATTGGACGTCGCACAAAGCTTTTCCGGATTCGCCCACCCCTTGATATTCCTATTCCTCGGCGGGTTCGGACTCGCTGCCGCGCTCTCCTATCAAAAACTGGATCAGTGGCTGGCCCTGCGCATCTTGAGAATCGGCAACGGCAGTTTTCACATCACCGCCATCGCACTCTTTCTGACTTCCGCGCTGCTCTCCATGTGGATCTCCAACACGGCAACCGTCGCACTGCTATTGCCCGTGGCACTCGGGATATTGACCCACATCAAGTCCACTCTTGGACAGGCAGTCATGGCGCGATGCTCAACTTATCTACTGCTGGGTATCGCATACTCCGCTAGCATCGGCGGCATCGGCACTTTAATCGGCTCGCCCCCTAATGCGATTGCCGCGGCCAATCTCGGCATTAGTTTTGCAGAGTGGCTCGCCATCGGCCTTCCTGCGGTAGCCATCCTGCTACCGACCCTCTTCGTCATGCTACGCCTGCTCGCCAATCCTGGAGCCGTGCCATCGTTTAAAGTGGAAGCGCAGTCATTCCAATTTAACGCGGCGCGCAGACTGACCTTGGGCATCTTCTTACTCGCGATCTGCGGCTGGTTTTTCAGTGCACAGCTCGCTGCGCTTTTCGGCATCAGCAAGTCCTTTGATACCCTCGTCGCGATCTGCGCGCTGCTGCTCCTCGCCTCCTGCCGACTGGTTCGTTGGCAGGATGTCGACCGCACTACTAACTGGGGCGTGCTGTTGTTATTTGGTGGCGGCATCACTTTAAGCAAGGTGCTCGGTGCGACTGGGGCGAGCAAGTTTCTCGCTTATCAAATTCAAGCGCTCACCGTCGGCTGGCCGATCTTACTGTTCATCGGCATCATCGTAACCTTCGTCATTTTCCTGACCGAGCTATCCAGCAACACCGCCAGCACCGCACTGCTCGTCCCGATCTTCGCCGCAGTCGCCCTGGACATGGGCATCCCCGTCACCGAGATCATCCTGCCCCTAACCCTGGCAGCGTCCTGCGCCTTCATGCTCCCCGTCGCCACGCCGCCCAACGCCATCGTCTTCGGCTCAGGACAAATCCAACAACGCGACATGATTCGTATCGGATTTGTGCTCAATATAACCTTCGCCGTGGTTCTAACCTTGCTCAGTCAGGTGCTGTTTTAGGCAACGACTGAGCTCCGCCTTGCGGATCCCCATGGTATCAAAGTTAAACTCTGCCATCGCCTGGAGCGGCAAGTCCACGGATTGCATTTCATTTAAACGAGAAAGCACAGGAGTAAGCTTGGCACCGCAACTAACGCGACATGCCTGAAACACTGGATAAAGTGAGCGCACCGAGTCAGTATAGGAGCGCGGGCGACCCGCCCACGTTTAAATACTGCAAGAAAGCGTACCTAACGCTCGTGGACCGGTCGCCCACATTCCAGTTCTAATAATTTCACCAGTCTCTTTACTTCCTCAGCGACTGCGAGTGGCTGCACGCGGGCACGGATGGCTTTTTCTTCGAGTGTCATAGTGGTGTGTCCTTTCGTGGCTTAGTGACAATCACAACCAGATCACCGCGCCTCAAAGCGACCATCCGCTCGCTTGCCAACCAACCGCTTCAGCTCAAGCCCCATCAGGATACCTGAGATCTCGGCGATCGGCCGCTTCAAACGTTCTGCCAATGCATCTGGTGAGGCGATTTCGCCCCCCACAAAACAATCCAACACCGCCTGCTCTGCGCCCGAAACCGACGATTGCGTCGATTCCGGCTCACCCAGATTAAGATCCGATTCTTCGGCGGGGAACTGCGTGCGCTTGTAGCGCAGCTCTTCTAAAATATCATCGACCGAAGTCACCATGATTGCGCCATCGCGAATCAACTGATGACAACCCCCACTGCTCGCTTGATCGATGCGACCAGGCACCGCCATCAAGGTGCGCCCTTGCTCTCCGGCAAATCGCGCCGTGATCATACTGCCACCAGAAACCGCACTTTCAATCACGATGACTCCCTGACACATTCCAGCCACCACTCGGTTGCGCATTGGGAAAGTCTGTCGATCCGTACGTCGCCCAAAAGGGAACTCACTGACGACTGCGCCTTGCGCGACGATTTGCTGATACAGATCCTTATTTTCTGGCGGATAGATCGTATCCAAGCCACAGCCAAAAACGGCCACGGTCTTGCCACCAGCCTCCAACGCTCCCTCGTGCGCAGCGGTATCGGTGCCACTCGCCATGCCGCTGACAATACAAAATCCAAGTCGAGCAAGTTCAGATGCAAATTTCTTCGTCACGCTACGCCCATACAATGTGGAGCGACGCGTGCCGACAATCGCGACGCAGGGACGATCCACTATGTATTCACCCTGCCAATACAACCCGATAGGCGGATCATACGTCTCTCTGAGCAATTCTGGAAATTTCTCATCTTCTTGTATGAAGAATCGAGTGCCTGTCTGGCGCATCTTTGCAACCTCTTTGGCCAGATCAAAGCGATCAGCCCAATGCACCAGCGCATCAGCAGCCTTGGGCCCAACGCCTTTCACTCCGAGCAGCTTCGCATGCTTACCAGCAAGCACCGCAACAGCATCGCCACCAAAAGCATCCATTAGATGCCGCAACATGATCGGACCAACATGCGGCAAGCCATTAAGCACCAACAATGCTTGACGTTGATTTAATGACGAGGGCATTTCTAGACACTAACAGATCGAGCACCTAGGACAATCTTAATTTATCTAGGAAAGAGGATCAACTGGGAGAATCGACCTACGCCCCGTCCGCAGTGCCCCTTAACTCATACGACCGCGATCGGCACAGGGGGCGACCCTTACCCTAGAACAGAACTGTAGCCGATCACAAGCAGCTCAAGCTACAGCTGACGCAACACGCTAGGCAAATATTCCAATAGCTGCGTCGTGTGCACTGCAACCTGCCCGTGTGCGCGAGCCAGTCGCTGAGCGGCAAGCCCATGTAGCACTACACCACGGGCAGCACAGGTCTGCGCATCCGCACTACCTTGCCCAATCATGCCCCCAATCAGCCCCACCAACAGGTCACCACTACCTCCGCGTGAAAGAACGGGTCCCCCAAAGGCATTATACCAAATATTTTCACCATCACAGATGCGCGTATGTGCCGACTTCAGGACCGTCGTTACCCGATAAATTCGGCAGAACGTCCTTAAGGTCTCATTCGAATAATCGGGCTTATCGAGCTTCGCGATAAGCATAAATTCGCCCATGTGCGGCGTCAAAATAACAGGGCCCGCGGAAGGCTTACGCTTCTGAGCCATTTCCAGCACACGCAATCGCAACGCATCTGCATCCAAAATAACCGGTAGATCCACTTGCTTCACGATCTCTTGGGCCACCATCTCTGTATTGCGATCTTTGCCCATACCTGGGCCAAGCAGTACTGCCGTCGCCTGATCAATACGGTCCAGCAATAATGGCATCGCTCGTGGATTCAACGTGCCATTAGTAGTCTCAGGCCACGGCACCCACATCGCTTCTGGCACCTGCGCAGCCAAGGTTGCTGCCACTGAAGCCGGCGCAAAGGCAGTGACTAGGCCAACGCCCGAACGGACCGCGGCCTGCACCGTCATTAATAAAGCTCCCGGCATATAGGCCGAGCCTCCGAGGATAAACAGGTGGCCAAACGCGCGTTTATCCACCGATGCAGGCCGTAACGCGCGCAACGGGTTCAACACAGAGTCATTTAGAAGCATCTCCGTGGCCTCCAGTGCCTGACCTGCTGGTGTCCGAAAAAAGCCTAGATCGATCGTACGCACTCGTCCGGATTCTGCGATACCCTCGAACAACACCTTCTTCGCAACGCCAGTCGCATAGGTAAAATCCGCCCCGAAGCTCAACTCATCAGAAACATCGCCCTTGCCGCTAGGCAAGTCCACCGCTGCACGCAGATCGATATTCTCGTAGCTATTAATCGCCTCAATCAACACACGCATCGGCTCACGCACAGGTGGCTGAAACGACATGCCCAGCAAGCCATCAATACAAATATCAAACGCACGATCGCCCGCGGCAGTATCCAACAACCCATGGATCGTCGCTATATCACTCTGAGCATTGACCTCATGCTGACTAACGCGCCCCTTCAACTGTTGATACGCACGTGCCGCTAAAGGCTTCAAATCGGCAGGATCGTGCGCAAATATTAAGGTCACGCGCGCGCGTGGAAAATCTGCCAACAACTGCCCGCAAGCGAGCAGTGCATCTCCGCCATTGTTGCCCTTACCGATCAAAGCTAGCACGCTCAGCCCTTGTGGCAGCTGTCGCAGTTCTTGATAATCCAAGCAAATCGCCTTGGCGATACCGACCCCAGCCAGCTGCATCGCAGCCCATTTGGCGGTTTCATCTGTCAGAATTAAGGCTTCGAGCTCGGCAGCCTCTTGGCAGGTGAGAGTTGGATGTGTACAAGGCAATGCTTTCATACTAGAGAATCAACAGTAGTTATATGATAAAAATAAAACTAGTAAAAATCGGCACTGACTAAAACTCAACGAAAAGACACGTCTTTTTGCCTATAAGAGTGCTCTGCGCACTATTTCAAGTATGCCTTCATCTCACGTACGGCTTGCTCCACTCCGACAAACAATGCGCGGCTCACGATGGTATGCCCAATGTTCAACTCATGCAGATGCGGAATCTCCAGCACTTCCGTAATGTTGGTGTAATTAATTCCATGGCCTGCATTCACGACTAGTCCAAGACTATGCGCCAACTCCGCGCCTTGGCAAAGAACCCCCAACTCTGCCGCGCGACGATCACCATAATATGCATTCGCATAAGCTCCGGTGTGCAACTCGATCCACTCTGCCTTCAGTTCAGCAGAGGCCTCGATTTGCGCTGAATCGGGATCAATAAATAAACTTGTGATGATACCAGCCTCAGTCATCGCCGCAACCACATCACCCACACGCGCTTTCTGCCCGACGATATCAAGGCCGCCCTCAGTCGTTACTTCTTCGCGACTCTCTGGCACGAGACAGACCGAATGCGGCTTCAGTTCTAACGCGAGCGCCACGATCTCATCTGAACAACCCATCTCAAAGTTCAAGCGTGTGCGAATCTGCGCATGCGCACGGCGAATGTCTGAATCCTGCACGTGGCGACGATCCTCACGAAGGTGCATCGTAATACCATCCGCCCCAGCTTGTTCACACAGCAGCGCAAACGCCACGGGGTCGGGCTCGACCTCGTTACCATGATCGAGCGCATGCTCGCGAAAGCGCGCCTGACGCACGGTCGCGCAGTGGTCCACATTAACACCTAGAAGGATTTTAGAAGCGGTGATAGTCATACAAGCTGATCAATTTGGCGATTTCTCCCAAAGAGTCCACCCGAGTTTCACATTTCTGCTGCAAACTACAAGCGACACCTGATGTGCTTCAATAAAGTGACTCTCGACAGGCACCACAGCATGCCACTTCACTCCACTGCAAAGCGCTAAGGCATGGGATTGATTTCACAGCGGGACTTACCGATCCCAGTAAGGACGGCCATTGCTCACTCAAATGGCATACCACGCCAGACGCCAAAAAAAGGTTCATCGTCATTTACCGGGGAGATACTATTCTGCGCCTAATGGGCGGCTATTTTGCTGGAGAGGGTCGACCTCCGTGTCGACCACGGGCACTTTATAAGCCGCATGAAAATCCAGAAGTCTCCAAGAGCTGATCATCCTGTCAGACTCTCACGCATCGGCACCGGACGACACGGAGGTCGTCCCTCCCAAGAGCAAAAAGCAAATTCAACACTCTCAACATATATCAATACCTTCCCCACCAATCGACGATGAGCCGAAAAAAAGACAGGGCGTAAGCGCATTCTACGCGAACAGAACTGCTGCTCGCTCGATTATCGCACCTGTAGGACACCAGAGCTATGCTAGGATAGGTGTGCCTACAAATCGCTAGCTCTCCGGTCTTTAACGACGCCCAAGGCGCTGCAGTGCGAGTTGCATCAATTGCTGACTACTTGTCACTGTGAGTTTCGTTTTGAGGCGCTCCTTACAGGTACTGACTGCCTCCTTACTAAGATCCATTTTAGTCGCGATCGCAGCATTGGCATGCCCCTGTCCGATCAGGCTCAACACATGTAGCTCTAGAGCCGTAAGTTGGTCGAAACAATGCATCTCATCACGGGTCGTACCTTTAGAGAAGTCCGCCAGTAACTGATCCGCGATAGAAGCGCTGACCACAACACCGCCAGCAGCGACTCGATGAACTCCGTCGATAAGTGCACTCGAGGAACTCCCCTTCATTAAATAACCATTTCCACCTGCATCTAGAACTCGCCTCGCACAGATTGTTTCCGGCAGTTCGGACAACACGAGAAACTTAGTTTTAGGATGCGACTCGGACCAATCCCTGATATTGCGTAGGGCATCATCACCATCGAATACCAAGCCCATCACCACGACATCGACCTGCAGGAGACTAAAGCACTTTGAAAGCTCCTTGGGGCGCGAAACACTGCCGACGACTGCTAGCTCCTCAATCCCACCAAACAACGACTCAAGTTCATCACGCAAGATGCAATGCTGGTCCAGTAGCACGATCGATAAAGCCATTTTTCTTGCCGAATCCATGAGTTTTTATTATCCTTATTAACTCGCCTTAAAAACGTGATTTATATGGACATCTGAAAAATACATGTCTCGTTGCAAAAGGATTCGTGCATGACTGCTCCCATGTATTATTAGGCTTAGATTCGAATTCCGTTGGACGGACTGAGTAGAAATTGCCTCCAGCTTGCGAGCAGTAGTAGTAGCGCTGAGGCACCCACAGTTGTGGACCGGGACTGTGTATTTTGGAGAGTCAGCTAGTTTCATTAGTGACTAATTCTGGTTGAAGACGTGTAAACAAAGCGGAATATATAAATTACTCATCCCAGATTGATTCGCAATTAATGAATCTAGTCCTTTAGGACCAAAGGTGCATACCCCAACAGAAGTTAAAATAATTTGAATAGACAAATTCATTAAACTCTAAAATCGCCGCAAAACCTTTTACTCACGATGTAATAGCTAACTTAATCGAATCTGAAGCGAGGGCACACAAATCTCCAATCACTGCTGTAATTATTCCGCGCGCATTGGGCATCTCACAACTATACCTACCCGTGAAATCTAAAATTCATAGGCAACAGCTGATCCTCAATACTCTAGCAGCCAAGCGCGATTTTCTAACTCCCACTCTAGCCCAGTTCGTTCGGCTGAAGATTAGGAGTCCGGTTAGGCCGACGGCTTCCAGTCGATCAGCGTCACTTGCGGATAGCGACTGTTGCGCCAATAGTTCCACGAAAAGCGCACCGCTAGATCAATTGACTGGCCCACTTCCGGCACGCCATGCATACGCCATGCAATACCAGCGACGCCACTTCGGGCACCGTCCACTCTCGGCATGCGGAAACGGAAGTTCCCTTCCCCGAAGGCGTGTGGCGCTTCTTCAAGGACGACGCGACGTAAACCAAATACTGGCTCGGCATTGCCCTGACCAAACGGATGCAAACGGTCCAGCTCTTCGAGTAAGCCCTCTTCTAAGTTTTCAACCTCTAGCCATGTAGACAACTTCAGTGACGGCTCTGGCAAACCATCAGGATAGAGCGCCTTCAAACTTTTAAGATAACACTCGGTAAATGCCTTGATATTCGAAACTTTCAGCGAAACACCTGCCGCCATTGGATGGCCACCCCAGTGCCCGAGAAAATCCGTACAACGTTGAAAGACTTCGACTAAATTCACCGTCGCCACACTACGCCCGGAACCATGCGCGTCGTCACCATCCGCACCGAGAATCACACAGGGCTTATGAAAGTGGCGGCTTACGCGACTCGCCACGATACCGACGACCCCGGGGTGCCAATCTTCGCCAAACAACACGATCCCAGGTTCATCCGCAAACTCCTCAGCCGCGCGTTGCTCTGCCTTTGCAGCAATGCCCCGCTCGATCCCTTGGCGCTCGCGATTCATCGTATCGAGCTCTCGCGCAATCTTTTGGCATGCAGCCAGATCATTGCTCAACAGCAGATTCATCGGTAGTGACGCATCACCCAAGCGGCCGCTGGCGTTGATACGCGGCGCGAGTTTAAACGAAATATCAGCAGCCGCCATTTCTTGACTGGCATCCATACCGCTGACTTCAGCCAAGGCACGGACACCGATGCGACCATTCGCACGCAGGTGGCGCAAGCCGAACCATGAGAGGATACGATTTTCCCCGCGCAGTGGCACGAGATCGGCAATCGTGCCCATCGCGACGAGGTCCAGATAGTCTTTAAGTTGAATCCCTTCTACGCGCGGATCTTCAGCCTCGCGACGACTTTTTAGGAGCCCGTGCAACAGTTTAAATACAAGACCCGCAGTACACAAATCGCGCCACGGCGCATCTTCAATATCGTTCACATGCGGGTTTACAAAAATGCACCCTTCAGGTGCGACCGTTTTGGTCTGGTGATGGTCGACCACAATCACGTCGCAGCCCAACTCGCGCAAATACGCGATCGGCTCGTGCGCGTTAGTCCCACAGTCCAGCGCAATAAATAAATCTGGCACTTCACCTGCGAACACACGGGTAATTGCCTCACGACTCAAGCCGTAGCCCTCATCTAACCGCAGCGGCACACAATAGCGCGGGTCTATACCGAGCGTGCGCAGCATACTGACGAGCTGCACGGTGCTAGTTACCCCATCGACGTCATAATCACCAAACACCAACACCGACTCCTTCGCTTCGATCGCCTGCTCAATACGAGTCACTGCGGCGCGCAGGTTCTTCAGCGCAAAGGGGTTGTCCAACTGTGCAAGCCGCGGGCGAAGGAACTCTTCCGCAGCCTCGACCGTGACCAAATCCCGCTGCGAAAGTAATTCGCCCATGACCTTGGACACACGCAGCTCTTCGCTTAGATTCGCGGCTAGACTCTCGTTGGTATCAGTTGTCGTCCAAAGCATGAAATTAGGGTATTTTTATTAGAATCATGAAGCTAGCAGTTGGCGACTTCAATCGATCACTTCAAAAGAAAAATGGCGAACCGTTGCCGATTCGCCATTGCTGTTTAAAAATCAACTATTGATCAGCTTAATTCTCACTCGCGCTTTCCCACTCGTAGCGCTTCGGCGTGAGCTGATGCTCTTCGACGTGGCGACGGTCACCTTTGTGCCACCAGTAGAATATGGGGCTAGCGATAAAGATGGAAGAGAACGTTCCGGTAAGAATACCAATAATGAAGATGAAGGAGAAATCAGTGATGACTCCGGCTCCGAAGATGTACAGCGACAGAGCCGCAAGCAATGTGGTAATACTAGTGAGCAATGTGCGAGAGAACACTCGGCTGAGCGCAAGATTGATAATCGAGCGTAAATCTGTACCAGGGTTGAGTTCCAGTTCTTCTCGGATACGGTCGAAAGCAACGATCGTATCATTGATCGAGTAACCCACAATCATTAGAATCGCAGCCAACATCGGAGCAGTGAATTGGCCACTCACAAAAATACCCAGTTCGCCGCATATAACGAAGATGCCGATCGTCATCAAGACGTCGTGAATCGTTGCGACAACCGCGCCGACTCCGTAGCCTACTTCAAAACGGAAGGCGACATAGAGGAGGATGCCACCCAATGCGCATAGCACAGAATAAAGCGCATTCCATTGGATGCTCTTCGAAACAGATGCACCAATTTGAGTGATGCCAGTCTCGATTAGATTCGCATCTGGAAAAGCCGCTTGAAGCTGCTCGAGAACTGGACGCGCTTGATCAAATGGTGTCTGTAACTTCAGGATTTCGACATCCTGCCCAATAAGGCTCTGGTAAATCGGAGTCACATCGCCGAGATTTTGATTCACCACCACTTGCATGATCTCATCAGCGCCAAGGCGCTGATCATATGCGACTGTCATCTCATCACCACCGGTGAAATCTTTACCCAAGATATTGTCATGGTGGACTGCAACACTGACGACACCAGCGAGCACAATCAGCCATGAAATGATAAATGCCGGCTTACGGAATTTAAAGAAATCAAGCTTCTTGGACGGGAAGAGGTCCATGCCCAGCACTTTTTGTAACCCGATACGATGCACGAGGAAGTCGACCAACAATCGAGTCACCACTAGCGCACAGAAGATCGATGCGCAGATACCAATTGCAAGCGTGATACCAAAGCCCTTAACCGGACCAGTGCCGAGCCAGATCAAAATCGACGCCGTAATCAAAGTCGTGACGTTGGCATCCACAATGGTCGAAGTTACCTTGTCGAATGCGCCTGCGGTGGCATTCTTAATACTTTTGCCGCTCTTCAGCTCTTCACGCAAACGCTCGAAAATCAAAATATTGGCATCCACCCCCATCCCGAGTGTCAGGACCAGTGCCGCAACACCCGGGAGTGTCAGTGTCGCACCCAGGCTGGCAAGTATACCAAGAACGATGGCAATATTAACCAACGCGGAAATGACGGCAACCACGCCGCCAGCAAAATAGTAAAGGAGCATGAATCCGACCACTAGGCATGCACCCCACTGAGCAGCACTGATCGAGCTAGCACGAGCGCCTTCAGCCAATGTCGGTTGCACTTCATACATCTGGTCTACACGCAACTCAACCGCCAACGGATTGTTCAAGACGTTGGCAAGGTCGATCGCTTCACGCTGCGAGTAAGTCCCAGTAATCTGCGCGCGACTAGCAAGAACGCCGTTAACGGTTGGTGCCGAGTAAAGTTTGCCGTCGAGAACGATGGCAAGCGGCTTGCCTATCATTCTCTCAGTCACCGCAGCCAGAATGTCCGCACCATCGCTCGTCATTTCTAGGTTGATCTGAAAACCACCAGTCTGCGTTTGCGAGACATAGGCGTCATTGACGATTTCACCTGTCGCTTCTGGGATGAGCTTGACAAACATGCGACGCTCAGAGACTTCACCCGTTTTACGATCTTCGTTTTCCTCAGCGAGCACTTCATAACCAACAGGATATTTGTTCTTAGGAGTCGTGTCGGGGTTCAGAGTCTCATGCACCGACCGGAACTCAAGACGAGCTGGCTTTTTCAAGTCTTCCAGTACCTCTGGGTTATCCTTAGTGGACAGGCCCGCGATTTGAATCTCGATCGCGTCATCGCCAACAGGACGAATGATCGGCTCAGCCACACCGTGACCATCCAAACGACTACCCATGATTTCAATGGCATCCTTGAGCTGCTCAGCTTGTTCGAATTTACTACCTGGAGCATCCTCGGCAATCTTCAGTGTCACACCGACGCCGCCCTTAAGGTCGAGACCGAGACGTAAATTGCTCTGTGCGGAGCTGAGGATGTGCTTAAGCAGGATATCGTTGCGCTTATTTTGATTTGCAACGTCACGCAGGTTTACCTCGGGGAAGAACACCGCATAATCGATATCGTCTTCGGCACCCATCTCGCGTAATGCCAGAAACAGTGTCTTCGACTTCTTCGAATCAACGCGAGCCTCAGCACGCGCCATAATGGCAGCGAACTCAGTCGTTTCCGCAGTCGCTTGCTCTAGAATGTAATCCTCGAATGGACGATCCTTCAAGGGAGAGATCTCAGCGACGCACCAAAAGATGATGACTGCAGTGAGGAGGAATTTCCAAAGTATATTGCCGGACATGGGATAATTGTATGTAATAAAGTCGAACTACTCGACGATGGTTGCTTCGATTTTGCTTGAGACAAAGCCCTTGCCGAGCTCGATTCGTGTGTTATCCGCGATTTCGACGACGAATCGGTCGTCTTTCACACGGGTAACTGTGCCGAAAAGACCTCCTGTCGTGACGATTTCGTCGCCTTTCTTGATCTCACTAAGCATCTTATCATGCGCTTTTTGACGCTTGCGCTGTGGCGCGATGATAAGAAACCACATGCCTAGAAACAACAGGACAATCGGCAGGAACTGCCCAAGGCCGCCACCAGAGGGCGCTGCTTGTGCAAGAGGAAGGAGAGAATAGATATCTGGTAGCGCCATAAGATTGTGTAGGTTGAAAAACGAGAGAAGCAAAGGTAGTCGCCCCTAAATGGCAAGGATCTATTCTCTTTGTAGTGTTTTAGAGGTTTTTAGTGCCCGCGGTCGAGCTGGCCAATAGTCCTCGAATCGTTGATTCTTGCCAACTTATGGACATCGAAGTCGACTCAACTCCCCAAGGGAGAGTGGGCGACCCGCCCACAGCATGACAAATCCGTAAACGAGGGCGAGTCGCCCTCACTTCTTTCACTGCACCTCTTTCGCGACAACTTCGCGGGCCAAAAGCGATTACCCGCCAAATACAGAACCCAGCACCAACCCTGCCGAAAACAACACACCGTACGCGGCCACCACTTTGGCCGACCCCTTCAATGCTTCTAGGAAATCCAAAGGCCGCTCGGCAATAGACAGCCGCGCCCCTAATAAGAGCGCATACAGCACTGGCAGCAGCGCGAGAAAGACAAACGGGCCAGATCCGCCAAGCCAGAAGCCCACCACCACGGCTCCGGCCAGCAAGGCCGACACATAATACTGGATCTGCGCAAAACGGCGCCCTAACAAGACCACCAAGGTGCGCTTTCGAGCCGCGCGATCCTCGTCGAGGTCTCGATAATTGTTCACCACCAGAATGTTATTCACCAGCAAGCCGCAGCCTAGCCCAAGCAGCACCAGCTCACGCGAGATTGTGCCGGTCTGGACAAAATACGTGCACCCCACCGCCACGAAACCGAAAAATAGCACCACGAACACATCGCCCAACCCATTATAAGCTAACGGATACGGGCCACCGGTATAGCACCACGCACAAATCACGCTGGCCACGCCGACCGCCAACAACCACCAGCCGCCATATGGAATCAGTCCGAGCCCAACGCAAAACCCAAACCCCAACACCAGAATTGTCGCTCGCCGCATAGTACACGGGGTAATCAATCCTGCCGCCACTACTCGCCGCGGGCCAAGCCGCGCCTCGGTATCGGTGCCTTTGATACCGTCCAGATAGTCATTGGCGAAATTCGTTCCGACCTGAATCAACAGTGCAAAAGCCAAACAAATCCCCGCCGCTCGCCAGTCAAACGCGCCATCCGCATACGCTAGACTCGACGCCAACATGATTGGTACCACCGCCGCAGGCAGTGTCTTCGGGCGCATTGCTTCGAACCAGATATTTACAGAGGACATACTTTAAGAGACTTGAAACCGGTGTACTGAGACTTGAGAAAGAAAACTTAAGACGATAGACTTGAGTTAGAAGTAAGAACTCCGAGTACGCCAAGCGAATTCAGTCCACACTGCAGGCGTTGACCACGAGCAGCATACAATTATACTGTAATTATGAGCTATAACCCACAAGCTGAACCGCTCGTAAGACGAATCCGTTTTGGGGCACCAAGGGAAAAGCGATTCTGACCATCATCGTACTGCTGCTCACATGGCTACTCACCATCGCCAGTATCGAAGCACTGCGTATAATTCAAGAAATACAGACTGATTGGATGCGTAGTCTGTAGCCGCGACGCGGGTCTCACATGGCCTCGAAGAATTCTAGGGACTCAAAGGAAATCACATTTGCACTTTTTTCAGCAGCACTTAGAAACCGCCATCATGCAACCGACACTTTTGATTCTCGCAGCCGGAATGGGTAGTCGCTACGGCGGCCTCAAGCAACTCGACGCAATGGGCCCGAGCGACGAAACCGTGCTCGACTACTCTGTATTCGACGCCATCCGTGCGGGCTTCGGCAAAGTGGTGTTCGTCATCCGCCGCGACTTCGCAGAGGCCTTCAAGTCATCCGTCGGCGACAAGTTTGAAGGCAAGATCGAGGTGGCCTACGCCTTTCAAGAGCTGACCGACCTCCCCGAGGGTTTTTTGGTCCCCGAAGGCCGCGAAAAGCCCTGGGGCACCGCCCACGCGGTGCGCGCCGCTCGCGACGAGATCGACGCGCCCTTCGCAGTAATCAACGCCGACGACTTTTACGGGCAAGACGCCTACATGCAGCTGGCACAATATTTCGCGCAAAGCACCGACGAGCCGGAACTGCGCGCCTGCATGATCGGTTATCCACTGAAGAACACCCTTTCCGAGCACGGCAGCGTCAATCGCGGGATCTGCCGCGTCGAACGCGGAGCGCTACAGACCGTCGAAGAGCATTGCACCATTTCCCGCAGTGCGGACGGCACTGTGCGCGGCGACAACCTGGTCGGAGAATCAGTCGAAATCGACGAAGCCGCCATTGTCTCGATGAATTTCTGGGGCTTCACGCCGGCACTCTTCCCGAGCTTGGAGGGCTTGTTCATCGAATTCCTCGAAGCTCACGGCCAAGAAAAGAAGTCGGAGTGCTACATTCCGACCGTAATCGATACCTTGATCCAATCCGAGCAAACCGAGTGTGCAGTCATCGAGACCGCCGGCGCGTGGTTTGGCGTGACATACCCTGATGACAAACCCTATGTGCAAGCCAGCATCGCTGCGCTGATTGCAAGCGGGGAGTATCCGGAAAAGCTGTAGCAACGTATTCTGTAAGGGCGAGCCTTGGCACGCCCGCCGGTAAACGGGCAGCGAATCGAAGAACGGGCGTGGCCAGCCTCGCCCCTACACTCCCTACCTAACCGCGCCATCTGAAGTCGGTGCTGGTGGTGTGTTTGAACGGTTCTTCAAGAAGCGGACGATCGTGCGGATTACAAAATACATTAAGATCAACAGCAAGAGCCCGGCTAAAATTGGCACCAGAAGCGCAAGACTTGCCGTCAAGATCGAACCGCCGAGTTCGGCGGTCGATATTACCGGATTGGCGATGCCGCCAGTCGTTGCAGTCGATGTGCCGCGCGTAATCACTGACGCGCCTTGAATCAAGCCAGCCGTACCTCCACCTGCGATGGTGGCTGCGATCCATTTGAATGAGCCATCCCCCATCATGTCCGGCATCATCGTTCCAGTGATAAACGTGCCAGCAACCACTGCAGCAGGTGTCGCCACCGTATCGAGTGCATTGTCTAACCACGGAATATAATAGCTGCCGATCTCCAACGCCGTGGCAATGCCGAGGGCTAGCGTGACCCATGGATTACCGAGCCACTCCTGTTCACCAAGCATCGCTTGTACATCTAGCTCGCCAAATATTTCCAGATTCCCACTGGCCGCGAGGCTGGTGATAAAAAGAGGAACGAATACTCGAAAGCCACAGGCCGCAGCCAGACCGACGCCCGCAAAAAGTGCCATCATCTCATTCATAATAACGGGTAGAGTAAGAATTTGAGCGCCATTGGGAAAGCTTCGAATTTAGATTCAAAATATGTAGGGGCGAGGCTTGGCACGCTCGCCGAATGAAACGAAGCCAGCTGATGGCACCGCGGGCGTGGCAAGCCTCGCCCCTACGACACAAAAAAGCCCGAGGTATCGAAATACCTCGGGCTTTTTAATAGTGCGTCTATAACTCTGCGACGATCTTAGCATAAATCTCCGGCACCGTGAGCTTTGCCAACTCCTTGGTCGAAACACGGGCGGGGTTGATTACTGGTAGAGTATCGAGGGACTCGGAGAGACAGACATCACGATTCGCATCAACTTCTTCAACGCGGTCAATCGGCGTAAAGTGCGGAGCAGAATTGAGTACATCGGGATGCTCCTTCGCCAATTTGATGATCGCCTGCACCGCTTCGACAAAGCGGTCGAGTTCGGGCTTAGTATAACTCTCGGTCGGTTCAATCATGAGGCCCAATGGCTCCGGCCACGCGACAGTCGGGGCATGGAAACCAAAATCAAGGAACAGCTTGCCAATACGCGGCGCGGCATCGGTCTTGCGCAAGCCAACCGAGTCGAGCAGGCCGAAATCTGCCTCCTTTAAGGTGAGGATGAACTCGTGCATACGCGGTTCACTATCTGCCCCCGCAGGCAGCAAGGCGTAATCGTCGGTCAGGCGCGATTGTAGGTAACGCGCGCTTAACACCGCCACCGCCGACATGCGCCTCACACCTTCGCGTCCGAGGCGCAGCAAATACGTGTAGCAACGAATCTTATGCGCGAAATTACCCCAATGTCGGTGGAACGAGCCGATCGACTTCGGCGCACGCACGGGTTGATAGAGCGACCCGTCGAACTCGATTTGATGACCAGGTAAATAGGGAGTGAGACGCTCGCTCACCGCAACAATTGCATCACCGGGACCACCACCACCGTGCGGGATCGTCCAAGTCTTGTGTAAATTATTGTGCACTGCATCGACACCTAGCGCACCGAGATCGACCCATCCGGCAATCGCATTCATGTTTGCACCGTCCATGTAGACCAAGCCACCGATGGCGTGAATTTTCTCCGCAATTTGTTTGAAGGAGGTCTCAAAAATACCACTGGTATTCGGGTTGGTGATCATCACACCAGCAATACGGTTGCCATATTCTTCGATACAACGATCCAAATGCTGGTAGAGCACACGGCCCTCAATGTCGGCGTCGAGATAAACGATCTTACCTTGCTTCCCCGCAAAGCCAGCCATGGTGGCGGTGGCAAAGTTAGTACCGTGCGCAGAGCTCGGGATCAAAATCACATCTCGTACTTCATCGCGGTCGCGGTGGTAGGCCTGAAAGAGTTTCAGCCCGACTAACTCACCTTGTGCGCCAGCAAGTGGCTGAGTCGTCACCGCAGCTAGCCCGGTGATATTTTTAAACCACTCCTGAATCTCATGCAGCACGTATAAACAGCCTTGCGCATCTTCCACAGGGGCTTGTGGATGAACATCGGTGAAACCCTGCAAGCCTGCCGCCCAGTCGTTGACCTTCGGATTATACTTCATCGTGCACGAGCCGAGCGGATAACATCCATCGTCTGGGCTAACATTGAGATCTCCTAAGCGCTTGTAGTAAGCGATCACTTCTTCGGCTGTATACGTAGGCAAACCTGGAACTTGTTGCCGCACATCTTGCTTATCCACTGCCGCTAAAGCGGCAGGTTCAGCGTTACAAGCAGCACCAAAAACATCGGCAAACACAGCAACTAGGCCGGAAATCGCTTGTTCACGGTTGGAGAACGACAGCTTCAGTAATTGGCGACCACCAGCTACGCGGCTGGAAACATCTGCTCCGGCAAGGATACCGCTCGCGCGCGCCTTTGCCAGCACGACAGCGACAGATGTAGACAGCTCAAATGTGACCTCATGAAATGACGCAGAGTTCGGGAACGCGAGCGACACGCCGTCAAATACCGTCAGGCACTCAACTGCCTCAGCCAAGCGCGCACGTAGCCCAGCTAGAATTGCTTCGAGTCCAGAATCGCCACGCTCAAGAAGCGCAGCCCCGACCAATGTCGCCACGAACGCTTGATTCGAGCAGATATTGGACGTGGCCTTATCCTTACGAATATGTTGCTCGCGAGTAGAGAGTACACCCACACGGCAGTCACGCCCGGAGCTATCCTTGGCTTTGCCAATGAACCGACCCGGCGCAGCACGCACGCCAGCGCGATCTTTAGCCGAGAAACGCACACCAAACAAACCGAGGCCCGGGCCACCGAAATTCGGCGCCAATGCCAAATGATGTGCCTCGCCGACAATAATATCGACGCCATTCGCACCAAACTCAGAGGGCGCCTTCAGCCCTCCCGGGCCAAGCAGCATTGGGTCAATCACCGCTATACTCTTAACCTTCAGCTCAACCGCCAAGTCAGTCAGAGCATCCACGGCCTCGATCAAACCAAAAGTGTTGACGTGCGGAAACACAATGGCCGCAAGGCGTGTGCCCGCCGCCTGAGTCGCTGCCTGTAGTGCGACTTGATCGATCAGACCCGTCGCAGCATCAACTGGCACGCGGATCAATTCAACTTCAGTGCCCTCTGCCAAGGTCTCGAGTACTTCAAGATCTCCAGGATACAAGGTCTCAGGAATAATCGCCACCGATTTGCCCCGACCCATGCGAATCGCCGCACAGATACCCTCGAAAATTGAAGTTGAGCGGTCGTAGAGCGATGCATTGACCGCTTCGAAACCGGTTAAACGCGCCATCGAGCATTGATAGATCCAGTGAGCAAGCAGTGTACCTTGGCTGAGCTCAGGCTGATACGGCGTGTAGGCCGTGGTCAGATTACGAATATCGCAAATCGGCCCAACGACAGGCGACGGCACAAAGTCGGACACACCATCGCCAAGGAAACTAGTGCCAATCCGGTTCATCTTCGAGATTTCTTCTAGCCGAGTATACAGATCGTCGTAGCCAAGCTCCTCAGGCAGCATGACGCCATCTTCGAATTTAACGTCTGCCGGAATGTGACTAAAGAGCTCGTCCAGCGACGCCTTGCCAACCGTTTTCAGCATCGCATCGATATCGGCATTGCTCGCAGGAATGTAGTGGCGCGCGTGTTCGCGCTGATCGATGGAAGTATTTTGCATTTTAAAGAAACTGAGGCTTAACAACGAACAAAAATAAGCATTTATTGCTACTGAATGAGTTAACCCGTTCAGACAACCCGACTCTTTCCCCTTCGCAAGTTTCTTTACACGAATTACCGAATTTTCTATACCAGCGCTTTTGTCGATCGACCCAAACAACTTATTACGCTCACTTTTAATGTCCGAAATCCTACACATTCCACTACACGATTTTCATGCCGAGCAAGGCGCACGCTTTGTCAATTTCGGCGGCTGGAACATGCCTGTGCAATATACCAGCATTCTCGAAGAGCATAAAGCGGTGCGCACTGCGGCCGGTCTGTTCGACGTCAGCCACATGGGAGAGTTTTCAGTGACTGGGGCCAATGCCGCGCTATTTCTCGACAAACTACTGGTCAATTCGATTGCGAAAGCACCCGTTGGCAAAGCCGTTTACTCACCGATGTGCGCAAGCGATGGCGGCGTGGTTGATGATTTGATCGTCTACCGCACCGGTGACGAGACCTTTCTCGTTTGCGTGAATGCCGGAAATATTGAGAAAGACTTTGGTTGGTTTCTAAAACAAGCGGAGCGCTGGAGCCTCGACGTGCAGATCGAGGATCAATCCGACGACTATGCCCTGCTTGCATTACAGGGGCCCAAGGCCGCCGCAATCATGCAGGCCATTGGCTTCGACTCCATTGACGCGCTAAAGAGATTTTGGCACGTACTGATCCCCTTCGCCGGCGAAAAAGTCCGTGTCTGCCGCACTGGCTACACCGGTGAAGACGGTTTCGAAATCTACCTCTCCCCGAAGGCCGCTGATACGCTAGCCCGTGAGATCATCAACAAAGGCGAGCCTTTCGGCGTGCAACTTTGTGGCCTAGGTTGTCGCGACAGCCTACGCCTCGAAGCTGGCTACCCACTTTATGGGCATGAGCTTAGCGACTCGATCACCCCACTGGAGGCGAGCCTCGACTGGACTGTGAAGCTACAAAAGGACGACTTTATTGGCAAGAATGCACTGAGTGAACAGCAGGAGAAGGGCGTTCCACGGCGAGTGGTTCATTTCAAACTCGATGGCCGCCGCATCGCCCGTGAAGGCACTCCAGTCGTAAATGCCGCAGGCCTCGCCGTCGGCCAAGTGCTTTCCGGCACGCTCTCACCCATGCTCGGCTGCCCCATCGGTAGCGCAATCGTCGCCACCGCAGCCAAAGATGCACAACTGTTCGTCGATCTGCGCGGGAATCACATTGCCCTAGAAGTCGGGACTTTGCCACTGCATACAGCATAGTTTTACACGGCCCTCATCGGTACCGCAGCAGCTAGTCACCGCTAAGGACCCACCGTCAATGCAGAGCCTGCATTGTCATCACGGCCTCGTGCGGTTCCAAGCAAAAGCTAGCTATGGCACAAGCGCTGACACCCGCTCGATTGCAGGCTCGTTCGATTGCTCAGTAGCCGAGACTGAAGCATGTTGAATGGCCGGGCTCATCTCCGGTCGCGGTAAGGTCTTAACCGAGAATTCCATCAGCTCCTCCCCGCGTAGCACCTCGATCGTGGTAAACTGATTCGCACGTGTAAAAAATACTGCGCCTGGCACATCGGACACATTATCGATCGTATATCCAGCGATCGAAACAAGATAATCCCCCGGCAACAACCCTGCTTGGTGCGCAGGCGCACCGTCGATCACGGTAGACAGATAAACGGCATTGGCAGTATCCGAGCCGAGCTCTTCCGCCACTTCAAAACCCATCCAGCTGTGGATGATATGCCCCGAAAAAACAAGGTCGTCGCGCACCCGCGCCAACGCCGCGACTGGTAAACAGTACGAAGCATCTAGCTCCGTAATCGACGCCACCGACATACCAATAAAGCGGCCATTCACATCCAAAATCGGGCATCCGCCCTGCCCCGCTTCGACTGAGATCGAGGTACGAATGTACTCCGTTGGGAACACTTTGTTGCCCAGTTTTTTATCCATGCCAGTCACGAGCCCCATCGAAGGCGATGGCTCAAAATCGAGCGGACAAGTAATCCCGATTGCAATCGCGCCCATTCGAGGCTGCGCCGCATTGGTATCCAAGGTAATAATCGTAAATTCTTCTGGCAGCTCTAACACGCGTAAGACCGATACATTAGTTACTCGATCATGACCGATCGCTTCAGTCGCATAGGATTTACCCTGATGCTCGATCCACACGCGACTCGCCCCCGCCGCTCGGCTGGCACTTACCAGCACATGCCCCTCTTTGCTAATGAAAAACCCCGTGCCGACCCGAAGCATCACTTGCGCTTTGCCGCCTTCGTCTGGTCGCCGGTAAGCGGCCTTTACTCGAATGACCGCATTTTTATTTTGCTCAAAAACCTCAATCAAGCGCTGCTGCAAAGCAAGCGCATCTGCTGGACCAGCGCACACAGGTATCGCGCAAGCAGTGAAAAGAAGCGTAATCCACCCAAGTTTGAGCATAGCTGACAAACTAATAAACGAGGCTCGCCACGCCAACCGATGCAAACGCTACGCGCGCTTGTGCCGAGTCAGTAGAATACGCTGAGGCGTCATACGACGCGACGCGCATCTGCTCCATTCCGAAATCACGGACGAAATTAACATCACTCGATGTCGCTTCCGCTGAAATCACATCCATATCGTAATTCGGCAAACTCGTCGCCTCGGCAAGTGTCAGTTCTGTCATCGCGACTTCGACGGCAGCGCCGCGCAGATCATCCGCGGGGGCTTGCGTGCTTGCAACCGTAGTGGGTCGCATTGTTGACCGAAAGGCAGGCCGAACGACTATGATCGCGATCAAGCAAGCCGCTGCGGCAACCGCAGTGCTTTGCAAGATGCGGCCCGAAAAGACACGTATCAGCTGCAAATACCAAGGGTCCTTCTTGACCAAGGTCTGCAGCATACGTTGGTGCAACTCGCGGTCGAATTCATTCCAAAATTGATCGGAGGGGCGTTCGGATCGCTTCAATCGAAGAAGATCTTCTAAGTTAATGTCAGCTTGGCGCTCTGGAGGTAGTTTAGCCATAAATGAGTAATTAATAACTGCTAGGTTAACTGATATAGTCCTTTAAATATGATTGGAGTTGTTGTTTCGCATAGTGCAGACGAGAGCGCACGGTGCCGATAGACGTCCTAGTGATTTCCGCAATCTCGCTGTGGCTGAGGCCTTCGATTTCATGTAACACAACAACAGTTCGATGCTTAGTAGACAATTTCTGCAACGAATCGTTCAATTTTTCCTGTAGCTCATGAACTAACGCGCCTTTTTCACTGCGGCTTTTCGCTGTTAATCGTTCGAAGATTTCCGAAGTGGCCACTTCTTCATTGATATTTTCATAACTAATATAACGACGACGGTTTCGCTTTTTCAGGAACGTATTCGTGGTATTAATCGCAATGCGGTAAATCCAAGTAAAGAATGAGGACTTGCCCTTGAAGCGCGCAATCGCCTGAAAGGCTTTAATGAAAGTATCCTGTGTCAGATCCGAGGCATCTTCCCGATTACTCGTCATGTTATAAATGACGGAAAAAATGTGTTCGCGATACTTCTGTACCAACTGGTCGAAAGCGCCGACATTACCAGCCTGCACGCGCTGCACCACCGCCCAATCGAAATCACGCTCCGATACCGGAGTCTCTTCCGGATGAGCGAAAGTCTTAGAAACTGAGCCTGTGATTGCCATTAAGATGTATAAGCTAAAGCAATTTTCAGGCAAATAGCAAAGATTTACTCACCCTTCAAAATTAAGCGGTTTTGCCTGATAAATAGTCTACAAATCCCCTAAAACAACCACTCTAAACAAAGGAGGAACTTGCTTTGCTGTCCTTTCGGACTTTTACACTGTTGACAGTCACACCACGAAAGATGGTAAGAATATCGCTTTATTCATGCACAAGTCGCGTATAGTCATCACAGGCGTCGGCCTGACCTCGCCAAACGGCAACACTCTCGAGGAATATCGTAAGAATCTCCTCGATGGGGTCGCTGGGGTTCAAATCATTGATATGCGCTACATGGGCAAGGTCCCAGCAGGCGTATGCAACTTCGATCCGAAGAAATACCAGACTCGCAAAGAACTGCGGGTTGGTACCCGCGCAGGCAGTATCGCCGTCTATTCCGCCCACGAGGCGATCAATGATAGTGGCCTAGATTTTGAAAATTTTGACAAGAGCCGCATTGGCGTCTACGTCGGCACCACCGAGCATGGCAATGTCGAGACCGAGAACGAGGTGTATAACATTTCTAAGTTCGACTACGACACACGCTTTTGGACACATCACCACAATCCGCGCACCGTGGCGAACAATCCTGCGGGCGAAATCACCATCAACATGGGGATCACTGGGCCGCACTACACTATCGGGGCTGCCTGCGCAGCGGGTAATGCCGGACTCATCCAAGCTTTGCAGATGCTTCGCCTCGGCGAAGTCGATGTCGCCCTCGCTGGGGGCGTCAGTGAAAGTATCCAATCATTCGGGATCTTCGCCGGCTTTAAGAGCCAAGGCGCACTCGGCACCCACGAGACCGACCCAAACAAGACCAGCCGCCCCTTTGACAAGACTCGTGACGGCATCGTCGTCAGCGAAGGTGGCGCGATCTACGTGCTAGAACGCCTCGAAGATGCACAAGCCCGCGGCGCCAACATCGTCGCCGAGATCGTCGGCTACCGAATCAATTCCGACGCAGGCGACTACGTACTACCCGATCCGGTGCGTCAAGCCGAGTGCATGCACGCCGCATTGAAAGTCGCCGGCATCGAGCCTGGAGATGTCGATATCGTCAACACGCACGCCACCTCCACGCCCATGGGCGACATTCAAGAGTGCAAGGCGATCCGCGAAGTGTTCGGCGACTGTCCAACGACTTACATCAACAACACCAAAAGCTACATTGGCCATTGCATGGGCGCCGCCGGAGCACTGGAACTTGCAGGTAACCTGCCTTCCTTTAAGGACAATATCATCCATCCAACCATCAACGTCGAAGACCTCGACCCAGAGTGCGCGCTACCAAATCTCGTCATAAATGAACCACTGAAGGTTGACGCGGTGAAAGTTATCCTCAACAACTCTTTTGGAATGCTTGGAATCAACTCTGCACTTATTGTGCGTAAGTTCGAAGAATAAGCGACTAATCAGTTATAACCATTACCCATTTTTAAAATGACAGAAGACCAAGTAAAACAAATCGTCGTCGATATTATCGCAGAAATTGCACCTGATGAGGACACCTCTAACATTAAGCCGGAGATCAACCTGCGCGATCAGCTTGACCTTGATTCGATGGACTTCCTCGATATCGTCATGGAGTTGCGCAAGCAGCATAATATTGAAGTCCCCGAAGCGGATTACCCAGAACTCGCATCGCTTGCGACCTGCGCAGCTTACTTGACTCCGAAGTTCAACGCATAATTTAAGCGACTTCAGTCGCATCTCCACCTAACACAGGCGACTTGCCTGTGTTTTGTTGTATCTGGACCGCACGACAATCCTTGTGACACAGACACACCTATCTATATAAAAGAATCCGTAGCGATCCAACCCAACAGGCAGAAATGCCTGTATTACACTCCGCCGCTAATCTCCCAATGTCAACTGCACCACTAGACAACCAACACTTCGAAGTTATCATCATCGGCGCAGGCATGGCCGGAATGGCCGCGGGTATCCGCCTCGCACTTGCGGGAAAGAACGTCATCATTCTGGAGAAGCACAACGCCAGCGGCGGGCTCAACTCCTTCTACAGCATCGAAGGGCGTAAATACGACGTCGGCCTGCACGCGATGACCAACTTTGTGCCGAAAGGAACCAAAGGCACGCCACTCACCAAGCTCCTGCGCCAGCTGCGCATACCTTACGATGCACTCGACCTCTGCCAGCAAAATGGCTCTCGCATTGCTTTTCCAGGCTACGATCTACAATTCAACAACGATTTCGCCCTGTTTGAGGCTGAAGTCGCCCGCGCCTTCCCGAAGCAGATCGACGGCTTTTGTGCCCTAGCCGAAGAAGTGCGTACCCTTGACGCCTTTAATCTCGGTGCTATTCCCAGCTCCGCCCGTACCGCAGTGCAGCGCCACATTTCCGACCCTTTACTCGAAGATATGATCTTCTGCCCCGTCATGTATTACGGCAGCGCTGAAGAGCACGACATGGACTACGGACAATTTTGCATCATGTTCCGCTCGCTATTTTTCGAAGGCTTCGCACGACCATTCGACGGCGTGCGAGTGATCATCAAACTCTTGCAGGACAAATACCGCTCACTCGGGGGTGTTCGTAAGATGAAGTGCGGCATCAAACAGATCCACACCAGCGGCAACAAAGCTAGCGCGGTCGAACTCGACAACGGCGCGGTGCTGACCGCCGACAAGATCATCTCAACCGCTGGCGTGGTCGAAACCACTCGTATGTGCGATGATCAACAAAGCGACGCCGACGCCGACAATATCGGCCAGCTCAGCTTTACTGAAACAATCACCGCGCTAGACCAACAACCCATCGAATTTGGTTGGGACGACACCATCATCTTTTTCAATACTCGCGAACGCTTCCATTACGCCGCGGTTAAAGACGAACTAGTCGACCCCACCAGCGGCGTCATTTGCTTCCCCAACAATTATCAATACGGCAACGGTCGCCAACTCGACGAAGGCTTTTTGCGCATCACTGCAATGGCCAACCATGACAAATGGTGCGCGCTCAACGACGCTGACTACCTCGCCCAAAAAGCATATTGGTATCAAGAATTACAAAATGTCGCGCTCGGTATCCTACCTGCAGCAAAACATGGCCTCAGCCTCGACGAAGCACGAATCGCCAGCGACATGTTCACCCCGCGCACCGTGCGCAAGTTTACCGGCCACCTCAACGGTGCCATCTACGGCGCGCCGCACAAGATTAAGGACGGCCGCACACACTTAGCTAACGTTTACTTGGCCGGGACCGACCAAGGCTTTCTCGGCATCATCGGCGCCATGCTGAGTGGCATCTCGATGGCCAACTTACATGTGCTGCAGGGTGATTGAAGCGCCTAAGTGAGCTTGGTGGCGAGGCCGCGATTACCCATTTTCTTCAGACGACGAATGGGAATGCGGAGCGACTTGGTTTTACTGGCCGAAATCGAACTGCCCACAATCAGTGCTACGGGACGCGCTGAGGCTTTGCTCTTATCGAGCACGGCAAATCATCCAGGCGGCCAGACCATCGGGCGACCACCAAGCACATGCACGTGCAAATGCGGCACCGTCTCGCCTCCGTCTGCCCCATTGTTGAGCACAATGCGAAAGCCACCTTGGAGCTTTAGCGACTTCGCGACTGAAGCGGCGGTCAATAAAAGATGCCCCATTAGAGCCGCGTCGTCTGACTGTGCGTCGGCCACACGGGGAATGACCTGCTTGGGAATCACGAGGAAATGAGTTGGCGCCTGCGGGTCGATGTCATGGATAACAATACATTGAGCGTCTTCGTATTCGATCTTGGCAGGAATTTCGCGGGCGATGATTTTTTCGAATAATGTGCTCATGGTGACAACAGTAAGTAGAGTTTCGACGCAAACGATATTTAAGAGCATTCAGTCTTACAACACAACCACTTGGAGCTGTGAGCCGCGGGTGGCCCAGGCGCAAACGAGTCCGTCAATCCAGCCGCGAACACGGTCATATTGTTGTTGCCGTTTCTTGGTCCAGTAAGTGCCTTCGGGGCACACGGCTTGGCGTAGGCCTGTGACAAGAAGCAGCGCCACGCGACGGCCCGCGAGTTTCTTCATCTCGGTAACAATCGCCTGTCTTATCCACAGAGGGCTGAAATTCTCGACCGTCGGCACATGCCAGTGGGCAAAGGCAAGAGCACTCTCTGCATCCGTGCCGAAATGAAGACGAGCGAGACGGTTCGCACACTCTTCGAGCGAGACTTCGATCAAGCCGCCGTCTTGCTCTTGACTGAAAAAGTCGAGTGCGCGGCGGGCATGTTCGGCACGATCCGGCGCAGAGGCTCCGGTGCGAGCGAGTAATTCATTGAGCGTCCGCAGTTGTTCGACTGGGTCACTTTTTGCCATGCTCGGTAGATTGCTTTAAGTCGAGGATTTCCTGCGCGAGCTCCGTGAGGTCGCGAAAATCCTTATACACGGAGGCGTAGCGCACATAGGCAATTTGATCGAGATGCTTCAGGCGCTGCATCACACACTCTCCGATCGCTTGGGATGGAATCTCGTGGTCGTATTCCTTTTCGAGCGAAGCAAGCACGTCAGCGATGAGCATCTCGATTTGCATCACATCAATCGGCCGCTTCTGCACGGCTTTCTTCAAGCCCCCAAGTAATTTAGCACGGTCAAAATCTTCGCGTCGCCCATCGCGCTTAACCACTTGCAGGTCGGCACGCAGGACTTCTTCAATTGTGGTAAAGCGATAGCCACAATCAAGACACTCGCGGCGGCGACGAATCGAGGTTTCGTTTTTACCAGTTCGAGTATCGAGCACTTTCATTTCAATCGAGGCACATTTTGGGCAACGCATATTTTTAGAAGACGGGTGTCAGAGTTCAGCAGACAGAAATTAATAAATAACAGATCACGCTCTTACAACTCTAGGAAATTTTCGAGCATCTTCATGCCCTCTTGCGTCGCAAGCGACTCCGGGTGAAATTGCACACCCCACACTGGAAGCTCTTTGTGAGCTAGGCCCATGATCTCACCATGGTCGGTTTCGGCAGTCACTTCAAGGCAATCGGGCAGTGTCGCCCGTTCAACAATCAGCGAGTGATAACGAGTGGCTTCCATCGGGTTGGGCAAGCCTGCAAAAATATCCGTATCATGGTGCTTCACCGGCGAGGTTTTACCATGCATGAGGCGTTCTGCGCGCACCACTTTACCGCCGAAATGTTGGCCAATACTTTGGTGCCCGAGGCAAACTCCAAGTAGTGGCTTATTGCCTGCGAAGGCCGCGATCATGGCTAAGCTCACCCCAGCCTCGTTCGGCGAGCAAGGTCCAGGCGAGATCATCACGCGATCTGGGTTCAGCTCCAGCGCCTGCTCCACAGTGATCGCATTGTTACGGTAAACCTGCTGCTCAACCCCAAGTTCGCCAAAATACTGTACGAGATTGTAGGTAAAGGAGTCGAAATTATCGATGACTAATAACATGGCATTAAAGTTGCGAGTTAGTCCTGATTGCCTAGTACGCGAGCGACTTCCTGCACATCCTTATCACCGCGGCCACTAAGGTTTCCAATGATGATCTGATCGGGCAGCATCTCGCTAGCGCGCTTCATTGTGTAAGCGATGCCGTGCGAAGATTCCAGGGCGGGTACGATCCCTTCGATCGAACAAAGCGCTTTGAATGCATCGAGCGCCTCGGTGTCAGTCGCATAACCGAAGTCTATGCGACCCTTCTTTTTGTAATAAGCATGCTCGGGGCCCACAGCCGCGTAATCAAGCCCTGCAGAAACAGAGTGCGTGAGGTCGATTTGCCCGTCCTCGTCCTGTAAAATCCAAGTCTTCGCGCCTTGCAATACGCCCAACTGACCACCTTCAAATCGAGCGGCATGATGCCCGCGCGTGATGGATTCGCCACCCGCTTCGACACCGGTGAGTTTGACATTTAAATCTTTGAGGAACGCAAAGAAGATACCGATCGCATTCGAACCACCACCCACACAGGCGGCGATTTCGTCCGGTAAACGTCCTTCTTTTTCCATAATCTGACGGCGACACTCTTCGCCGATCACACGATGGAAGTCACGCACCATCATGGGGAATGGATGCGAACCGAGCGCGGAACCGATGATGTAATGCGTAGTGCGGATATTGGTGACCCAGTCACGCATCGCTTCGTTGACTGCTTCTTTGAGCGTGCGCTGCCCCGCGGTAACACTCCGCACCTCAGCACCACAAAGGCGCATACGGTAAACATTCAACGATTGACGGCGCATATCCTCCTCGCCCATGTAGATTACGCATTCGAAGCCCATCTTCGCACACATCGCAGCAGTGGCGATGCCATGCTGACCAGCACCTGTCTCAGCGATAATGCGTTTCTTGCCCATTCGTTTAGCGAGCAGCGCTTGGCCGAGAGCGTTGTTGATCTTATGCGCTCCAGTGTGGAGTAAATCTTCGCGCTTTAGATAGATTTTGGCCCCACCACAATGCGCTGTCAGCCGTTCGGCGAAATACAAATTGGTCGGCCGGCCAGCAAACTCACGCAACTGGAAATCGAGTTCTTTCTGAAACTCGGGATCTTTGCGTGCAGTTTCGTAGGCTTCGGTCAACTCAAACAGCGGCGTCATCAAAGTCTCGGGCACATACATGCCGCCATAGATGCCGAAGTGGCCACGCGCGTCAGGCAAGCTGGCGGGATCGACTTCAAGGGATGCTCTTACATTCTCCATAGATTGAATACGGCTATGTGCAGGGCGCTTTGTCAAGCTGGCAGACACGCTTCAAACTCAGCAACGTCTTCGGGAGTATCAATTCCGATGGTTGCCTGGTCAGTCATGCCGACATGAATCCGGTAGCCATGCTCCATCGCGCGCAGTTGCTCCAAATTTTCAATATTCTCCAAAACGCCAGGCTTTAGGGTCGAAAACGCACTTAAGAACTCGGCGTCGTAGGCGTAAAGCCCAAGGTGGCGGTAGCACGGTTGTACCGCCAGCCATGCCGTATCGACCTTACCGCCCAGATCTCGAGCAAACGGAATCGGCGACCGGGAAAAATACAAGGCCATGCCCGCGCGATCACGAACGACTTTGACTTGGTTGGGATTGGCAAAGTCTTGCGGACGCTCAAACGGAATCGCTAAAGTCGACATGGCCGCGCCACTTGCAAGTCCCTCTGCCAATGTGCGGATCTGCTCGCCGGTAACGAGCGGCTCGTCGCCTTGCACATTAATCACTGCGGCTGCACCAATCGATCCATTCGCCTCGGCGAGGCGATCGGTGCCACTGGGATGGTCGGCACGTGTGCGCACTACATCAAAGCCCGCACTATTGAGGCAGCTCTCAATAGCATCGTCGTCCACTGCGAAATAAAGCGGGAATTCCGGCGCGACCGCACGGATACGCTCGGCCGTCCAGACGATGATCGGTTTGCCCCGCACTTTATGTAGTAGCTTGCGCGGAAAACGAGTGGATGCCAGTCGGGCGGGCACGATGATGGAAGGCGTCTTTGACATTTGGTCTCCAATCATCATGAAAGTTTGGCAATGAACAAGGAAATCAGTGCACTTGAAGCCTCTATTTTACGCGATAACAACGAAGACGTCATTTTTCTCGACGTGCGAGAAGACTCAGAACTAGAAATTTGCCGAATCGAAGACGCGCTGCACATTCCGATGAATGAGATACCCGATCGTTGCGAAGCGCTGCCTCTAGACCGTCCACTCGTGGTCTTTTGCCACCACGGCATGCGCAGCATGAATGTGCTACACTACCTAGAGTCTCGCGGCTTCGAAAACGTAATTAACATGGGCGGCGGCATTCACGCATGGTCCACCGAAGTAGATAGCTCGACTCCACGCTATTAGAAAAGCTAGCGAAAAGTAAGAATTGATCACCTTCAACCACCAGAGCGCCAAAACAAAGCGACTCCTTCAACTTACACTTCGACTTTCCTTGCTGAGCTTTTTCGCTAAAATAGCCAACGGCTAGGGCTGTCGTATATTCAAACACGCACAAAGCCGCAAAATAGAAGCAAAAATCGCACGATCATGCACCGAGATCAGGGACCGCATCTACATTCACAGATACGATCGCCGGCGCACAAACAACTCGCCCAAAACTGCTTTGCACCAGTCGATCGAGTTTTGCTCCGACCGTCCAACATACCCTCGGACCAAAGAAATACTCATTCATCATTCAATGGTCCGATCAGGCCGTGATGAAAAGAGGGGGCAGTCGTTGCTCAGAAAATCGGGGTGAATTAATTGAAGCATTACGCTACGCTTTAAAACAGATCTGCCTGATAACTTGATGGCGCACGAATCACTGCACGAAACGGAGTCACGGCCGCAGACTGTGGGGCATACTCAATCACCAATGGACGCTTCGCGGTGCTGGCCTCAGGCACTTGATAAGTCTCGGCGACTGCGCTCTCAACTGTCCTCAAACGCTTCATTTTCGGGAGGAATATTGCAGAAGACAGCTCCAACGCCGCAGCATCAGCCTCCATTAGTGTAAACGCTTCAAAGGACTCACCCGCCTGCTCAGAAATTTCAGACATTTCGATCGAGGCACGCGAAGACTCCCCAGCCCCTCTCAGGCGCTGCCCACTACGCAAGGTATACCCATTACCATTCGGGCCAGTGAAACGCAAAACGCCATCCGCACATTCGATCGAAAAGTCATACTGGTAATTGCGTTGATCATATTCGATCTGCATCAACCACCAGCCGTCTTTCACCGAAATACGGCCAACGGGAGTCTCCACAATCATCTGAGAATCGTCACTGAGCGCACGGTTATCCACGACCAGTAAGCCTTGCCTGAAATTAAAAATCAGCCGGCTTTTACCTTGATCCATCGACGTGCCGACATCCTGCTCGAAGCGCTCAATTGCAAAAAAACCTGCTCCTTCATTGTAAAGCGAAAGCTGATTCGACATCTTGAGAAACACTGCATCCTTTGCCTTGGTGCGAATCTGCAGCAAGCCGGACACCGCCTGTGGCAAGCCACCAGTTGGGTGCATTTGCAACGATTCCCCGCCCGCTTCCTGCAGAATCACCTCTCCCGCCACAGACGTCACCACCACGGACCCACGCATCCAGTCCGTGGCTTGAAGCATCGCAACCGCCGCGAACAGAACCGCGAACAGAACAAAAAAGACCTTGCGCATAAACCAGCTCATAAAATACGAAGTTTTTGCTGCAGCTTACTTGCCGCAGCATGATTGGGATTAATTTCGAGCGCACGTTGCACTGATTCGATCGCTTCAGAGTGTCTCTCCTTAAAATGACTGACATAAGCAGCCCAATAATAATGTGCGTTGCAATTATTCGGCGCCAGTTCCAACGCTCTTGCCAACGCGACCTCCGCTGCGGCGTCATTACCACCCAGCCCTTGTGCAATACCAAGCTGCGCCCATCCCATCCAATAAGTCTCGCTCAGCTCAAGCGCCCGCTGTGCATAATTCGTAGCCCGCGCACCGGTCGCTCTATAGCTCCCAGGATTCTGATAAAATTGCTGGCAGGTTGCCGCGCTCAAGCCGATCCACGCATCCACATTATCAGGATCTAGCAAGATTGCAGCTTCATACAGCTCAATCACCTCATCCAGAAGGTCCGTATTGCCAGATACGTGCACACCTTGCTCAACAATTTGATCCAAACGTTGCCGGGCATGTAACTCAAGCGCCTGCGCTTCTATGCGTGACGCACTAATTGAGTAAAACCCAAGCGCCAAAATGATTCCCAAGCAGAAATACCCAAGCCGCATCCAGCCAGAGTGTGGAATGCATAAACGACGCCTAAAACTCGATTTAACCAGAATTGAGAAAAACAACACTCCATACAAAGTGAGCACCGGCGTATAAAAAACAAAAGAACTGAACAAGCAGAGCGCAAAGGTCATTACACCGGTAAGGCCGATCAACAGAAAGAACTTTGCCGGCGGCATGATTGCGCCCTTGGCATCCTTAAGCTTCACGCGATCGGGCTCAGCTCGCCAATGTCGAATCGCGCACCAAATCACCAACAAACTCGGCAATAGAAGCAGCAAGCCGCCAAGCATGCCATACTCTGACAGAATCAACAGATAGTCATTATGCGGCGTCATTGGTAACTTTGCCAACGATTGCCTTTCGCTGTGCTCAAACTCGGCGGAAAAGCTACCGCCACCAGCTCCAATAATGGGAGCATCTAAGGTGACATTGAGCGCTTCCTGCCATAAAACCGGACGAACCCCTTCGCCCTCGCCGGCCATCGCCTGCACGGCACGCGTGTTGAATTGTGGTAAAAAGACGGCCTGCAGGAACACCGCGATCGCGAACAGAGACACACTCAGCAAACTGCCCCACACACGGCGCGATGGCCTCAAAAAACAGACCCACGGCAAGATCAGCAAAACAATCAGCAGGATTACCAGCGGCCAAAACAGCTGCGTAAGGAAAATCGAAATCACAAACATCACCCCGATGTACAAACACATGACACGTAAGATCATCGGCAGCCGAGGCACCAGTCCCGCGATCAAAAATGACGGCAATAGAATCAGAAGAAAAGCCGCAAAACTATTCGGATCAGCAAACGAACCAGTCGCTTGCCCTAAAAACTCAGGACTTAAGCTCAATCCGTATTCAGCATAGGCATTCGCAAGCTTCGCCGGATTTTGGAAGAACTGATAGAAGCCAATAAAAATGGCGTATGCTGCAGGCGAGATCACAATCGTAATCAATGCCCACAGATGCGCACGCGTACGCACATTATTGACTAACACCCATAGAAAGATCACGGCCTCCAGCGCATAAATGAGCTCGTACCAGCCACGCCACGCTGTCGGGCTCACCCAAGTCACATTCACCCAAACCCACACCACAAGCGGAAGAAAAATTACCGGCACAGAACTCAAGCGCTTCGGCTGCTCCTTCTCAACCGCAAGCCACAGCCCATGCAACACCACCAAGCAAGCGAACAACGGCAGTAGCAGCACATGTGTATCCGGCCGAACCCCTCCGAGTAACAGAGCTAACAACGTAATAATCGCCCCGAGACAAAACGTGATCAACCAGTCGACAAAATTAGCCAGAGAGAGCTGTCCTATATAGGCAATATTACCGGACTTATCGATCAATGAGGGCATAGTGGCAAAGAAAGTACTTTAGCGAGAGTTGCTGATTAAACAAGTAGGCAATACACAGCCGTGCGATTCTATAAACAATAAAACGCCTATTTTACTGTCCACCTAATCAACTAGCCTGGCAGAGATGCCCCTGAATTCTCGCCGCCGAAGGTGCTTAACATGTCATCTGTTTTCTTGAGTCTGTGGCAGAAGCCGTTTCTATGGCTCCATCCGCCAAGCTCCCTTATGAAAAAAATCATTCTCAGTCTCGGTATCGCCATCCTCCTCATCGCCCTCGGGCTACGGGCGTATTTCGCCTTTGTACCGCCACCAGAGTCGACGCTACACGAAGCGCTGGCAGATATCGTCCCCAGTGAACTAGCAGGATGGAAGGTCAAAGACATGAACATGGCGGAATCGCCCGAGTCCAGCGCGCGCATCACTGACTTCCTTAACTTCGACGACGCCATTTTCCGCGTGTTCGAAAAAGGCGATATCTTTGTCGGCCTCTACATCGCCTACTGGAGCCCCGGCAAAGCCTCCTACCGCTGGGCCGGTGCCCACACCCCGGACACCTGCTGGGTGCAAAACGGATGGACTTGCACGGATCGCGAATACAGCATCCCATTCCAACACGGCGACGCGCAATTTCAACCAGCCGAGTATGGTGTCTACGAGAAAAACGAGAGCGCCCAAAACGTCTACTTCTGGCACTTAGTTGGTGGAACCGCGTTTGGTTACAAGCAACAAGATGGACATAATATTTTCGGCGCGCTGATTGACATCAAACACCACGGTCTAGATCTGCGCCAAGAGCAGTTCTTCATTCGCCTGTCCAGCAACAAGCATCTCGAACAGCTCAAAAAGACAGCGGGAATCGATCAAATTCTCGACAGTCTTTCTGCCATCGGCCTCGGGGGCACCAGCGCAGCCAGCACCCTCTAAGCAAGCACGCGCGCAGGATTGCCAAAAACCTTTTGTCCGTCCTTGACCGAGCGAATCACAATTGAGCCTGCACCCACGTAGGAAAAATCGCCAATCGACTTACCAGGCACAATACGAACACCTGTCGCCAAAAAGGCTCCGACACCATAACGAGTGTTTCCAGTCAGGTCGCAATGCCCACTGATCGTGGCCCAAGCGCCGATCACCACATCGTGCCCCGCACTACTGTGGCAATTGATCGCAGCAAAGTCGCCGATCGAAATATCCGCAGTCAACGTCACGCGTGGGCATAGCACGACCCCGATCCCCAACTGAATATTCTCACCATGGATGACGGACGGGTGCACCAGTGAAATGAATTTTGCCGAGCGCTCCATCAATGCCTGGCAGACCTGCTGCTTAATCATCGGAGCTCCAATCGCGCAGACAAACACTTCGTCTGCAGCAGGTTGGTGCGCCTCAATCGAACCGATCACACCTGCTGGATACTGATAACCGTCGAGAGCATCCACATCATCATCTATAAACCCTGCAAGCTCCCAGGCTGTGCCGGAATCTGGATGATCACTGGCCCACCCATAGATTTCGCGCCCAAAACCGCCTGCCCCTACAATAATCAGTTTTTTCATATTCGGCTGGATCAACAATTTCGCGCTACTGGATAGAAAAGCCTCCATCGACGGGAAGCGTAACACCCGTCACCCAACGGGACGATTCCGAAAGTAAAAAAGAGGCCGCAGCAGCGACATCCGCTGGCTGCCCAGTTCCAAGTGGATACGCTTTTAAATGCGCGGTGAGTGCTTCACCTGAGATACGCTCCGCAGCAGTGGCGGCCATCTCAGTCTCAATCATCCCCGGAGCCATACAGTTCACTCGTATTCTCTTCGGCGCAAGTTCCAGCGCAAGGCAACGCGCCGAGGCCTCCAGTCCGGCCTTACTTGCCGCATAGGCAGCATAACCAGCGCTACCACGCGCGGCTGCCACTGAAGACAGCCACACAATCGATGCACCCGCGTTCAACTTTTTATTTTTCAGTAAATCGCGAACCAGCAGCAGTGGCCCAGTCGTGTTCACATTCAAACAAGCCTCTAGGTCTGCGTCTTTTAAATAACGCACTGGAGCCACCGGAGCCACGCCCGCCGCATACACCAGTCCATCTAACACACCGACAGCCTCCACCAGTTGCGCACGTCCAGCAGAGTCACTCAAATCCACCGACAGCGAGTCCCCGCCCAACTCTTGAGCGAGCGCGTTCAGCTTCTCAGCATTGCGCCCTGAAATAACTAGCTCAGCGCCTTCAGCCTTTAAATGGCGCGCAATCGAACAGCCCAAGTCACCAGTCGCACCGACGACTAGGATCTGCTTATTCTTAAATTTATCGGAACCGCTCATAGTTAAGATCACTCACTCACTTGCGCAAACAGCCCCTCAAGCGTCTCACAGTTTTTTAATCTGTCAGCCTTTAAGCGCACATCGTATTCTGCATCGACCATCGCAATCACAGTCAGCACTGCCAACGAATCCCAGGCTTCAAGTTCTTTGAATTTGGTCGCTGCTGTTAATGAACCGGGCTCGATATCCTCGACCGCTTCTTCGAAATCTTCAATAAATTTTTCTACACTCATAGGCTGCATTTAAAAGATGAATACCGACTCTGGGTGCGCCTAACAAGTTTCTATTCACTCGGCACAAATTCAATAATTTCGCAGATCGCCAACTCGTCGATATCGAGAATCACGCTCGCCCACGAAAGACCCACGCCGAAGCCAGACAACAACACGCGCTGTGTGTCAGCGCCGCGCAGCACATCCTGCAACTCTCCGCACATTGCAGATGGGATCGAAGCCGAACTCTGATTCCCATAGCGCTCAACCGTCTGCATCGGCACTTTCCCAGGATCAACCTTTAAGCGCTTCGTAATATTACTAAGAATATAGCGATTGGCCTGATGAAACACGAAATAATCCACCGCATGCAGATCCAGCCCGGCATAGTCGACTAAATCCCGCACTGCCTTCGGCTCCTCGATAATCGAAAAATTAAAGATCTCGGCACCATCCATAAAAAGGTTTTCAGGCGAACGTACGTTACCACTATTATCTGTCACCTCAGCCTGCGTCTCTACCGAACTCGGCCTGCGTTGACCGCCGGCTGGCACTATTAATTTATCAAAACCCTTTCCATCCGTCTCAAGACTAAACCACGCAGGGCATTCGTAGATACTGCGCTGGATCAATGTCGCACTGCCCCCGTCGCCAAACAATGGTGCCACCGCCCGATCTTTTGGATTTACCAGTCGGCTAATCGTATCTCCCGCAAGTAACAACACCCGCTCACAACCACCCGCGCTAATCATCATATGAGCCAACCACAACCCATACACATAGCCCGAACAACCCAAATTCACATCCAATGCCGCGCAGCTTTTTGGCAAATCCAGACGCCCGTGCAGCACTGCAGCATTACACGGCTGCAAATAATCTGGCGTCTGCGTCACAAAAATCACCGCGTCAATCGCCTCAGGCGCTAGGCTCGTGCCTTTCAATAATTGACGCGCAGCCGCCTCACAAAGATCCGCCGCGGTCACGCCCGCCTCCACAACACGACGCCGATCCAGCCCAATGGTTTTCTTCAAGCGTGCAATTTGCTTCTCGTTGCCACCAAACAGGTCGATTTCGTCATCGATACATTTCTCTAGAGGTGGCACACAGGTAACGACCCCGCGGACTTGAACCTGATTAAAACTGCATTTTGCCATAACACTAACCATGCGCAGGATCGCACAAAGTGAAAGCCCATTTTACCGAGAATCCACAACTGCTCTATCCTCGCTTTAGCCGATCCGTCATCGACAGCTCAGAGCACAACTCGACCGAAGCTGGAATCTTCCAATTCGCAAGCCGCCCCCGGCAATGACTCCGGATCAAACGCTTCCACGTACGTAAATCTTGCCTCGATGCAGTCACGATTTTACAGGCGACCATACTCCCAGTGACCGGAGCGGATTTTCCAAACACAGCGCAGGCATCCACGCCCTCGATCTCCGAGAGCACCTGCTCTACTTCTGCAGGGTGAACCTTCTGTCCACCCACATTGATTAACTGACTACGCCTGCCAGTAATACGTAAATAACCATCTTCCGCCTCTTCTACTAAATCTCCAGTTCGATACCAACCATCGGCCTCCAGCGACGATCCATCCGTATTTAAATAGCCCAATATCCGCGAACTCGTCTTCAGCCACAACTCAGCATCCTGCACACGCCATTCGACACCTGAATCTTCAATCCGAAAATATACACTGTCGGTGCGCTGACTCTTGATACGGATCGCTCCAGTTTCACTGGTGCCAAATTTCTGCTGAAATGCCGCATTTGGGAATGCTCTAACCAAGCGCCCCAAGAGCGCGGGCGACATCGGCTCTGCTCCATACGCAATCACTTCCAAACTGGAACAATCGAATTGCTCCGGAACATGCGCCAGCAGCAGGAGATTTAAAAACGTCGGCGACGCTGGTAATATATTAACATCATAGCGTTCAACCACCTCGCCCACTGAAAGCGCAGTGCGCGCCTCCGGCACCACCAAGGTCGAACCTGCAAAGAGTGTTCGAAACGCAGAGTCCAGCCCGCCGATGTGATCAGCCAGCAGCAATTGTACGGTCCGTCCCCCTCGCGGGCGCACTTCACGATACCGCTCCAAGAGCGCATCCAAATCATGCAACATCCCCTTAGGCTCACCACTGGTGCCACTACTAAACAGGATCAAGCCCGCATGCCCACGCGCCGATAGCTGCTTAATTAACTCCGAATCACTCGCGATCGACGACTGCGAGCGCAGGCCCTCTGAGTTCAGCAGAAAGGTTGCTCCGGCAATACGCTGTTGCTCGACTTGCTCAGCGATTGGCATCTCCGAGGATAGCGGCAACGCGATCTGCTTTAAGCGGACGATGGCCAAAACCGCAGCCAGCGTGCGTATCGTGAGATCCATCTGAATCGCAATCACCTCTGGCGCTTGGCCCCGCGTAGAAGAAAGCAACGTTTCCATTCGATCCACTTCAGCAACAAAATCGGCATACGTCCAAGTGCGCCCGTGCTCGTAACAAGCAACCTTGGCACCAAAATCGACAAACTGCTGATCAATCCAGCCCACAACTTAAGTCACTCCACCCAAATAGAGCACTTGGCCAGTGATAAAGTCGCTCTCCGCCCTCAGGAAGAAATCGACCGCATTGATCACGTCCGCCGCCTCGCCGTAGCGCGGAATCGCCTGCCGCGCGAGTAACGCATCCATCTTTTGCGACGACACCCCCTTAATCAGATCCGTCAATACTGGCGTCGGCCCTAAAGCATTCACCGTAATGCGCAGCTCGGCCAACTCACGCGCCATGATCCGCGTCAAACTCTCCACTGCCGCCTTGCTGGCCGCATAAACTGCCTCACCTTCCAAATTCAGCGGATGCGCCACGGTCGTAAAATTAACGATGCGAGGCTGCTTAGCCTTTCGCATCAGCTTCGCGAACTCACGGCAAAACAAGAACGTACCGACTACATTGGTCTGCAAAATCGCATTTACCGTCGAACCCGGCGTCAACAAGCAATGATTCATCGAGGCGATCCCAGCATTATTTAGTAGCGCATCGACGGCACCGACTTGTCGCTTCACATTGCGCGCCATTTTAATCACGGCGGATTCATCACTCACATCTAATGCATAGTGCCGATACTGAGCGTGCTCGATCGATGATTCACCGCGGCTACAGCCGATGACTCCCCAGCCTTCAGCCAGATAATGCTCCGCCAACGAGCGGCCGATCCCCTTGCGCGTGCCAGTAATTACGATCTGCTTCACGCTTCGATCCTCTCTAACACGGCTTCCGCGAGCGTCTTAACAGTCAAAAACGGCGAATGTCGCGCGCTCATGGCTTTCTCATCGGCAAGTGCAATCGCAACTCCGAATTGCTCAGAAACAACATCCTCCACATCGGCAAGGAGGTTTACCAAGGCCATACTATCGAGGACTCCATCGTTGCCATACAGCGCAGATTCGGCGCTTGGGTTCTTCAATGCAACTAAATCAAAATCTGCGGCTAACAATCGTACCGATTCAATTACAAGAACTTCAACTTCTTCAGAGCTAGGCATAATAAGTTTTATCAATCATCAGCATTCAGATAGGAACAGTAAAATAAATAAGGCATCCCTCGCTGATCGATCGCAGTACAAATTGAGTAATGCATCGACAAATCGAGCAAGAAAGAAAAAAACATCTATTTGGGCGTTCCGGCCGTCCATCAAAATGCGCAACAAAGTCATTGCACCCGAGCGAAAGCTCTACTTACATGTTGATTAATTTGAACGTCGTTGCTCACTTGAGTACGGGCGTTCAATTCGAAATCTCAAACAATTAAAGCCACAAGAAAGGAAACACTTGGACTTAAAAGCTATCAAACAGGTCGTCGATATGATGAAACGCTCGGAAATTTCCGAGTTTGAAATCGAGGAGAAAGACTTTAAACTACGCCTCTGTCGCAAGAACGGCGAAACTCAAATTATCCATGCGGCTGCTCCACTCGCCGCAGCTCCAGCAGCTCCAGCTCCAGCTGCTCCAGCTGCTCCAGCTGCTGCTCCGCTTGAAGAACAAGGCATTTCGATGGTGAAGTCGCCAATGGTTGGAACTTTTTATACTGCCGCTTCGCCTGAAAGCCCTGCTTTCGCAAAGGTCGGCACTAAGGTTGGCGCAGACTCCATTGTTTGCATCATTGAAGCGATGAAGGTCATGAACGAAATTCAATCCGAAATCAGTGGCACCATCACTGAAATCCTAGTCGAAAATGGCGCAGCGGTCGAATACGGCCAACCTCTCTTCAAAGTTAAAACGGCTTAATCCGTATGCTTAAAAAAGTCCTTATTGCCAATCGAGGTGAAATCGCACTTCGCATTGTTCGCGCTTGTAACGAACTTGGAATTAAGACGCTCGCAGTCTATTCCGAGGCCGACGAGCAGTCTCTCCACGTGCAACTTGCTGATGAGGCGATATGCATCGGCCCAGCCGCGGGTAACCTCAGCTACTTAAAAGCAGACCGCATCATTGCGGCTGCCGAAATCGCCGACGTAGATGGCATCCACCCCGGCTACGGCTTCTTGGCGGAAAATGCTGACTTCGCGGAGCAATGTGGCGAGTGCGGCATTAAATTCATCGGCCCAGGTGCCGAGGCGATCATCAACTTCGGCGACAAAGCCAAGGCACGCGATATGGCGATCAAAGCCAAAGTCCCAGTGATCCCAGGCAGCGACGGCACCGTCGACAACGAAGAAGAAGCCATCACTACCGCAAAAAAGATTGGCTACCCGGTCATTATCAAGGCCGTCGCTGGCGGTGGAGGTAAAGGCATGCGCACCGCGCACAACGCAGTCTCATTCGTCAAAGAGTATAACAATGCCCGAAACGAAGCCGAAAAAGCGTTCGGCAACGGTGCCGTATATCTTGAACGCTTTCTCGACGCACCACGCCACATCGAGATCCAACTACTCGGCGACCAATTCGGCAACGTCATTCACCTTGGTGAACGCGATTGCTCTATTCAACGTCGCCACCAGAAGGTCATCGAAGAGGCCCCTTCCCCTTTCATCTCTGACGATATTCGTAAGAAAATGGGGCGTGATGCGGTCAAACTGGCCAAATCGGTCAACTACGAAGGCGCGGGCACCGTCGAATTCCTCGTTGATGGCAATGGCGACTATTTTTTCATCGAAATGAATACGCGTATCCAAGTGGAGCACGGCGTGACTGAAGAAGTCACTGGCGTCGACTTGGTTAAAGAGCAACTCCTCATCGCCAGCGGACAAAAACTCAGCTACGAGCAAAAGGACATACAAATTACTAAGCACTGCATCGAATGCCGCGTATGTGCCGAAGATCCGAGCCGTAATTTCGCGCCCTGTCCAGGTGAAATCGGCCTTTATTATGCTCCAGGCGGGCACGGTGTGCGTATCGACTCGCATTGCTACAGCGGTTACACAATCCCCCCTTACTACGACAGTATGATCGCCAAAGTCATGACAATCGCCAAAACACGCGAACTTGCGCTGGACCGCATGGATCGCGCACTCGGCGAATACTTGATTCATGGCATCAAAACGAATATTCCATTCTCGCGCGCAATCATCCGCGATCCAATCTTTCGCGAAGGCAAAGCCACAACCAAGTATATCGAAGAATTTATTGAGCGCGTGCCCAAGGATCTTTACACCTAATAGTAACAACAGTACATTGCACCAATCATGAGCAACAAATCTGAAAACAACCAAGAGTCCACAATCCCTACTGTGTCCGAAGGCTCGAACACATTAGGTGACATCCGCATCAATCACAGTGTGGTCGCGAGCATTGTTCGCTTGGCTGCGCTCGAAGTCGCAGGCGTCACCGCAGTTGGCGGTGGTTTCGTTGATGGAATCGCAGAGATCTTCTCTAAAAAAGGCGATGAGCGCGGCGTCCGCGTCGATGAAGACGAAGTTGGTGACTACCAAATTGAAATCCGTGTGATATTACGCTTCGGAGTTGAACTCGCGACAGTCGGCAATGAAATCCAGCAGCGTATCGCTGAGCAGATCGAGAAAATGACTAGCAAAAGTGTCGCCCGCGTCAATGTTATCATCGACGGCGTGCGCACCATTGAAGAGGAAAAAGAAGCGAAAGACGAGTGGGACGAGCAAGCACACGTTGACTAGACACAACAAAGATCTCGCCCTCCATTTCGCAAACCAATAAGCACTGATGAATTGGCCTGAAACGATTAAGTTATTCAACCTTCTCACTGAGCCCGCTTATTTATATGCAGCCGGAGCAATTATTGCACTCGCGCTATTTCTGATACTGCTGGTCCGACGTCAGCCCAACAAAATAGTTGCTTATCGAACCGAGAATGGCCGCGTGATGGTCTGCCGCTCTGCGATTGTCGAACTGATCCGTACCTCTTGTGAACAACTCGAAAATGTCGCAAAACCAATTGTCAAAATAAAGATCAAAGGCAAGACCACTCACTTCGACATCCGCATCCAACTCAAAAGCAGTGGCCGGCTCAGAGACATCGAACAAACCTTGCAGGTCCACCTGCGTCAAAATCTTACCGAAAATCTCGGCATTGAACATTTGGGCCAGATCAACATCGTCGCTTCAGGCTTCAAGAGCGGCTGTATTCAAGCCTCTAGCCCCATTATAAGTAAAGAACAAGAGCCTTTCACAGCACTGGAAACCGTCGCCCCCGCTGAGTCAGATACTACCACAGCACTCACAGAAGAGCTCGAAAAAAAGTCGCTCTAGCGGCGAATCGGTCCATCGCGAAACATTCTCCGATGAACCGAGCGCCACAGTTGCGGTCTAAATCGTTGATCCGATGAGACATTTGACCTCCATAACGACATTCGCCGCCGCGTGGATCAGCACGATGCTGCTGCTCGCTGCCTGCAGCCCGAAGTCCACGCTCGAGCTAGGTCTCGACGATCTCTCCGCGCGCTTTGTTGCAGCCAACCAAGCCGACACGATCGAACCGATGCTAAAGCTCTACTACTTAAAAGGTTGCGACAGTTTCATTACCTCTCGCCTAAAAGGTGCCCTAGACTACGAGCTAGGACTGCCGATTCAGCAAATCGAATTCGAAGCGCTCTCGGGCGCTTCAGAAGAAACAATCAATTTCACCCACAACGGCGCCAATTATGGACCCAGCCTCACGCCGCGCTACCGGATGCGAGTGCGCTACGCAGTTGAAGACCATTTCAGCAGCCTCTTCACGGTCGGGCAAAATCCCACCGGCGAATGGCAAATCATCTGCGCTAAACCGAAGCCCTCAATTCGTTACTAAACAACGCGGCGACCGAGGCAGATCGCATCCTCGGAGTTGACAAGCCGAATAATTAGCAACACTTAGGGCTTATGAAGATTATCGCTTACTTAAAACCGACCTGCGGGTGGAGCATGGGTGTCCGTGCGATCATGAAGAAGCACGGCCTCGAATTCGAAGACCGCGACATTATTAACAATGCGGATCAATACGCTGAAATGGTCGAAAAATCAGGTCAACCACTCTCGCCTTGTGTCGAAATCAATGGGCATATGCTTGCCGATGTCAGTGGTGATGAAGTTGAAGCCTACATGCTCAAAGTAGGCCTCGTCACTGCAAACAGCGCTGTCGCAGACGCTCCGACCAACGCAGCCTGCACCGACGAAGAACATGAAGCCATGCGTTCGAAGACGATTCGTTTCTTCTAAGCACCCATGCAGGAGAAATACTTAATTCCTTAAAGTCTTTCTCCACAACACGGATCCGGTCCGTTTTTTGCTACCGAATATGCTGCAGTTGACTGCAGATGAGTACGCTCATCTGCTGGGAGTGTCATTTTCGCTAGACAGACTCTCATCAATTACTACTTTCTTCGTTCCTTTTGGCTTCGGTCAAAACGCGAACTCGTCGCTCAGGACGACCTCATCGCACGATGACTACACTTTAAAATCGATTATTGAACACAGATATGGAAAAGACACACATCCAGCCCAAGGCTCAGGGTCTTTACGACCCACAGAATGAACACGAAAACTGCGGAATCGGCCTGATCGTCGATATGAAAGGCCGTAAATCCCACGACATCGTCAAAGGTGCGCTGGAGATCTGCGTGAACCTCGACCACCGTGGTGGTTGCGGCTGTGACCCGATCACTGGTGACGGCGCAGGTATTTTCATTCAACTGCCACACAACTTCTTTAAGGCGGTGTGCCATGTTGAATGCGGCTTCGACGTTCCAGCAGAAGGCGACTACGGTGTCGGCTTCGTATTTCTCTCCCGCGACGAAGAAGAGCGCCTGAGCGAAGAAACGATCATTGAAGAGATCGTCGCCGAAGAAGGCCTCAGTTTTATCGGCTGGCGCGATGTGCCAGTGCGCAGCGAAATCCTAGGTAAAGCATCCAAGGCCTGCGAACCAATCATGCGTCAATTCTTCGTGGGTAAGGGCGAAGTCGCTGCCGGCCTCGAACTAGAGCGCAAACTTTACATCGTCCGGCGCCTCGCGACCCACCGTATCCGCTACAGCGGCACAGACGAAGAAGCGCTGTTCTACATCAGCTCGCTTTCAAGCCGGACCATGACTTATAAGGGCATGCTCACCACCGAGCAGCTTGAGCAATACTTCCCCGACCTCTCCAACGAGGCAATGGACTCGGCACTCGCACTGACACACTCGCGCTTCTCAACCAACACATTTCCCAGCTGGCCGCGCGCTCAGCCATTCCGCTACCTATGCCACAATGGTGAGATCAACACGGTTCGCGGCAATGAGAACTGGTTGCACGCCCGTCAAATGCAGCTTGCCAGCGAAGTATTTGGTAAAGACCTCAAGAAGCTCCTGCCAATCATTCGCGAAGACGGCTCCGACTCGCAGAAATTCGATAACTGTCTGGAGTTCCTAGTACTGTCTGGCCGCAGTCTCGCGCATGCGATGATGATGATGATCCCCGAACCTTGGGAGCGTCATAAGAACATGCCTGACTATAAGAAGGACTTTTACGAGTTCCACGCCTGCATGATGGAGCCTTGGGATGGTCCGGCATCAATGGCGTTCTCGGACGGCATTCAAGTCGGTGCGACACTCGACCGCAATGGTTTGCGCCCCTCTCGCTACTACGTCACCGCAGACGACAAGGTAATCCTTGCATCCGAAGTGGGTGTTCTCGCCGGCATCGAGCCAAAGAATGTGGTCCAGAAGGGCCGCCTCGAGCCCGGTCGTATGTTCCTTATCGACATGGAAGCTGGCTGCATCATCGAAGACGGTAAGGTGAAGGAGGAAGTTTCCAAGACCGCACCGTATGGTCAATGGCTCAAAGAAAACCTCGTGAAGTCCGAAGATTTGCCGGAGCCGGAATCGGTTCCCGCCGACAACTTCGAAAACATCGAGACGCGCCAAAAAGCATTTGGCTACACTTTCGAGGACGCACGCTTCATCCTCGGCCCCAGCGCCGAAGCTGGCAAACAGCCGCTCGGCTCGATGGGTAACGACGCGCCACTCGCCGTCCTCTCCGACCAGTCGCAGACGATGTATAACTACTTCAAGCAATTGTTCGCACAAGTCACCAATCCGCCAATTGACCCGATCCGTGAAGAGCTCGTAACCGCGAGTGTCACTTTTATCGGCTCTGAGGGTGACCTCACTCGCCCAGGCCCTGACAGCTGCCGCATGATTAAGTTCGAGTCGCCGTTAATTGACGATAAAGAGCTGGCACAACTGCGCAACATTAAGCTTTCTGGCTTCAAGTCGGCCAAACTGCCAATTACTTTCGAAGCCGAAGTGGGTGGCCTCGCCGAAGGTCACAATAGTATTTCCGAGCCCTCAATCTCTGGCAAAGGCCTCGAGGCCGCACTTGATAAACTCTTCGAAAATGCTGACGCCGCCGTCAACGACGGGGTCAACATTCTAGTCCTCTCCGACCGTAAAATCGGACCCAAGAAAGCGCCGATCCCGGCACTCCTCGCAGTTGCCGGCCTGCATCATCACTTGATCCGCCAGGGTACACGCACGCGGGTCTCCATCGTTCTCGAATCTGGCGAGCCTCGCGAAGTGCATCACTTTGCATTGCTACTCGGCTACGGTGCTGATGCAATCAATCCGTATCTCGCACTCGAGTCCGTCCGCTTCATGATTGAGCGTGGCGATCTTGACCTGACACCTGAGAAGGCTGGTCAGAATTTTCTGAAAGCGAACCTCAACGGCGTGATTAAGACCATGTCGAAGATGGGTATCTCCACAGTCGCTTCGTATCGCGGCGCGCAGATCTTCGAAGCGATTGGCCTCAATCGCAATATCATCGATAAGTATTTCACTAAGACCGCATCGCGCATCGAAGGCATCGGCCTCAACACCATCGCGAAGGAAGCTGGCATGCGTCACTCCAATGCATTCGGCACACGCACCGACGAGAAGGCCGCGGCACTCGATCCAGGTGGCATCTATCAGTGGCGTGCCGGTGGTGAGCGTCACCTCTTCAGCCCGATGACAATTCACAAGCTCCAGCTCGCGACCAGCCAAGGCGATCGTGCAGTCTTCACTGAATATTCCAAAATCGTCAACGATCAGTCCAAGGAAATGTTCACACTGCGTGGCTTGATGGACTTTAAATTCGACGAATCCAAGGCGATTCCAATCGAAGAAGTCGAATCCGCACGTTCGATCTTTAAACGCTTCAAGACTGGTGCAATGTCGTACGGTTCGATTTCCTCGGAAGCGCACGAAGCCCTCGCTATTGCGATGAACCGCATCGGCGGCAAGTCCAATACCGGTGAAGGTGGCGAAGACCCAGATCGTTTTACTCCGGATGCAAATGGCGACAGCCGCCGTTCAGCGATCAAGCAGGTTGCCTCCGGTCGTTTCGGCGTGACCAGTAATTACCTAGTCAACTCCGATGAGATTCAGATTAAGATCGTGCAGGGCGCCAAGCCCGGCGAAGGGGGCGAACTCCCAGGCCACAAAGTATTGCCACAGATTGCAAAGACACGCGGCACCACTCCAGGTGTTGGCTTGATCTCGCCTCCACCGCACCACGACATCTATTCGATTGAGGATCTCGCCGAACTGATCCACGACCTCAAGAACTCTAACGTCAAAGCGCGCGTCAACGTCAAGTTGGTCTCCGAAGTCGGCGTCGGTACAATTGCTGCCGGTGTGGCTAAGGCCAAGGCGGACGGCATTCTCATCTCTGGTTACGACGGTGGCACAGGCGCATCGCCACGTTCCTCCATTCAGCATGCCGGTGCTCCATGGGAACTTGGACTCGCAGAAACTAATCAAACCCTGCTGCTCAACGACCTGCGCTCACGCGTTCGAGTTGAAACAGACGGACAACTCAAGACAGGTCGCGACGTCGTGATTGCCTGCTTGCTTGGCGCTGAAGAGTTCGGCTTCGCAACGGCACCACTCGTGACTCTGGGTTGCTTGATGATGCGTGTTTGCCACAAGAACACTTGCCCAGTCGGTATCGCCACGCAAAATCTCGAACTCCGCAAGAAGTTCAAAGGTGGCGCAGATGCAGTCGTCAACTTCATGAACTTCATCGCCGAAGAAATGCGCGAAGTCATGGCACAGTTCGGTTTCCGTACGATTGAAGAAATGGTCGGCCGCGTCGATAAACTCGAAATGCGCGCAGGCATCGACCACTGGAAAGCCAAAGGCCTGGACTACAGCAAGATTCTGTATCGCCCTAATGTGGGACCAGAAGTCGGCACTTACTGTACCCAAGACCAAGATCATCTGCTCGATCGATCGCTCGACGTTACCGAGATTCTCGAAAAGGCGCAGCCTGCGATCAACGACGGCACTCCGGTAGAAATCGACCTGCCAATCATCAATACTAATCGTGTGGTTGGCACTATTACTGGCGCAGAAATCTCGCGCAAGCACGGTGCCGAAGGTCTCCCGGAAGACACCGTCAAGGTGAACATCAATGGCTCTGCGGGGCAGTCACTTGGTGCTTTCTGCCCGAAAGGCATGACTTTCACCGTCACAGGTGATACCAATGACTATCTCGGCAAAGGCCTCTCCGGTGCGAAAATCGTGGTACGCCCCGATCCCGAATCTCCTTTCATGGCACACGAAAACATTATCACTGGGAACGTCTGCTTCTACGGCGCGACCCAGGGTGAAGCCTATATCGCAGGGATGGCGGGCGAACGCTTCTGCGTACGTAACTCAGGGGTCGAAGCCGTGGTCGAAGGCCTCGGTGACCACGCACTCGAGTACATGACTGGCGGCATGGTGATCAACCTCGGCAGCACAGGCCGCAACCTCGGCGCGGGGATGTCCGGCGGCGTGGCCTATATTTACGACGAAGCAGGCGACTTCGTTAAAAACAGTCTCAATCCCGACATGGTCAACGTCTACCAGCTCATCGAGTGCGAGGACGAAGAAATAACCTTGGTTAAGAGCAAGATTGAGAAGCACGTCGCGCTCAGCGGTTCCGCCCGCGGCCAATCCATCCTAGATGGCTGGCCAGACACCGCGGGCAAGATCCTCAAGGTTCTACCTCAGGACTACGAGCGTGTCCTTCAAGCCGTCAAACGTGCGGAAGCCTCCGGGCTGGCTGGCGACGAAGCGATCCAAGCCGCATTTGAAGAAAACGTCGCTGCAGGACACTAGTCGCGTAGCGACTTGAGGTATGAAAGTGGGAAAGTGCAAAAGTAGGTAAGGAACTAATCTACCTTCATACTTTTAAACCATCCCACCTTCACACTCCTCAACTTTCCCACCTTTCAACCTTCCCACATTCAAACCTTCATACTTTTTAACTTTCACACTTTTTTACTATGGGCAAAGCAACTGGATTTATGGAATTTGAGCGCAAGACGATTGCTAATCGTCCACCGCTCGAACGCGTCAAGGACTGGAACGAAATTCACGCAGATTTCGACGCCGAGAAGGTGCAAACACAAGGCTCACGTTGCATGGACTGCGGCACACCTTATTGCCACACGGGTATGAGCCTCGCCAACATGGCCAGTGGTTGTCCCGTCAACAATCTCATCCCTGAGTTCAACGACCTAGTGTACAAAGGCAAGTGGAAGGACGCCTATCTGCGTCTCTCCAAGACCAACAACTTTCCGGAGTTCACCGGTCGCGTCTGCCCCGCTCCGTGCGAAGGCTCTTGCGTGCTAGGCCTGATCGAACCGGCCGTAACGATTAAGGACATTGAGTGCTCGATCATCGACAAAGCATGGGCCGAAGGTTGGGTCACCCCACAGGCACCTGCCGAGCGCACGGGCAAAAAAGTCGCCGTCGTCGGTTCCGGTCCTGCCGGCCTAGCCGCGGCCGATCAGCTCAACCAAGCGGGTCACCTCGTCACTCTGTTTGAGCGCGCGGATCGTCCCGGTGGCCTACTCATGTATGGCATTCCCAACATGAAGCTCGAGAAGCAAGTCGTCACGCGTCGCGTTCAGCTCATGCAAGACGAAGGAGTGATTCTTAAATGCGGCGTTGAAATCGGCGTCGATATTTCCTCCAAGCAACTGATGGAAGAATTCGATTCCGTCGTGCTGTGCTGTGGTGCCACCAAGCCACGTGACCTGCCAATCGAAGGCCGCGAGCTCAACAACATCCGCTACGCCATGGAGTTTCTCGGACCCAACACCAAGGAGCTGTGGGACATCAAGGACGGCAAGTCCGAGCAATTCAGCGAACTCGCCAAGGGCAAGAACGTGGTGATCATCGGCGGTGGCGACACCGGCACTGACTGTGTCGGCACCTCCCTGCGTCACGGCTGCAAGAGCGTGGTACAGCTCGAGATCATGCCGAAGCCGCCGACCGAGCGCGCCGCCAACAATCCATGGCCCGAATGGCCAAAGACTTACAAAATGGACTACGGCCAAGAAGAGGCCGAAGCGATCCAAGGTGAAGACCCGCGTCAATACCTAGTCAGCTCCAGCCGCTTCGCTGGCGATGCCGATGACAACGTCAAAGCAGTGCACATCCACAACATCGAGTGGACCAACGACAACGGCCGCTTCATTCCGAAGAAGGTCGAAGGCAGCGAGCGCGTGCTCGAAGCCGATCTTGTCCTCCTCGCCATGGGTTTCCTCGGTCCCGAGGCAACCATCGCCGAAGAGCTCGGCCTCGATCTCGACGCCCGCTCCAACGTGCAAGCCGAATACGGCAAGTTCAGAACTAGCCTAGATAGTGTCTTCGCAGCCGGCGACATGCGTCGTGGTCAGTCCCTCATCGTGTGGGCGATCAACGAAGGGCGCGCCGTCGCCCGTGAGTGCGATAAGTTCCTGATGGGCACCACTAAGCTGCCGTAACCGCCACGCCCAACCTTTCCAAAGCCGCATCGTAGATCGATGCGGCTTTTTTTATAGTTTATTGTCGATTACAGGGCAAAGGAAGGAGGGCGACTCGCCCTCCTTTATCGCCAGACAGGATGGATGTGGCCAAGTCGCCCACACTCCTGTCACGGTTTTTTATATTCGCAGAGTGCAATTGCTCAAACAAGCCCCCAACAGCCTTACTACGGCAATAAAGCATGCATTTGACGGTTTGCTTTCACTACCAAGTCGCCATAGTTTAAATATATCCATGAAAACTTTTTTCCGCATTTCCCTGCTGCTGTTACTCGTACTGGCACTGGTCGGCTGCGTCTCGCCCGTTCGAGTCGACTACGACCATGATGCCGCATCCAAATTGCAGAGCTACAAGTGCTTTACAGTCGATTCCCGTGAGCTGAATACCCACGACCAAAGCATTGCGCTCAGCCCGATCGTTGATCGCCGGATCGAGCGAGCCTTGAAAGCAGAGTTGCTGGCCAAAGGGTTCACTCAGGACTGCGCCACGCCTGATTTCCGCGTCGCCTTTAACAGCGCGCAAAAAACCGTCACCGAACTCAACGATCTGGGCATCGGCGTAACTCCGTATCGACGCCCACCCTATCACGGATACGGCGGCTACTCCAACATCCACATCGATCAATACCAAGAAGGCACCTTCATCATCGATATCATTGATATGCAATCGAAAGAACTCGTTTGGCGCGGCGCCTATGTCAATCGACTGGGTTGGCAGGCACCGACGGATGCCGAGATACGCGCCATCATTATTGAAACCTTGGCTCAGTTTCCGCCTACAGAATAAGCGCAACCGAATTGAGATTGACTTGCAGATCGATTCTCGCGGTTTAGAAGGCATGAATATTGTATGCCTTGACCTTGAGGGAGTGCTCATCCCAGAAATTTGGATCGCCTTCGCGGAAAAAACCGGGATCGAAGCCCTCAAGCGCACCACGCGTGATGAACCCTGCTACGATACGCTGATGCGCTATCGCTTGGACATCTTGGACAAAGAAGGCTTCAAGTTAGCCGACATTGAAGCAGTCATCGGCACCCTCGATCCACTGCCCGGCGCCAAAGAATTTGTCGAATGGGTCACTTCGCAAACACGCCTGGTGATTCTGTCCGATACCTTCAGTCAGTTCGCCGGCCCGTTGATGGCCAAGCTCGGCAACCCCACCTTGTTCTGCCACGACCTCGTGATCGACGAGACCGGCCGCATCGCCGACTACAAACTGCGCCTGCCGGACCATAAGCGTAAAGCAGTCGAAGCGTTTCGCGCCCTCAATTTTGATACCATCGCGGCTGGCGATTCGTACAACGACCTCTCCATGATCGACTGCGCCGACGAAGGCCTACTCTTCTGCCCACCAGATCGTCTCACCGAAGAGCGCCCAGAGCTGCCGGTCGCGCTTAATCACGCAGAGCTGCAAGCGATCATCGCCGCCAAGCTCTAAGAGTTTCTAAAACCTTAAAAGATCAACCATGCTTATTCACACCGTATACTTCTGGCTCCGCGAAGATCTCGATGCAGATCAATGTACTGACTTTCGCCTCTCCCTAGAGACGATGCACCAGATCGAACATGCTGACGCGATGTATATTGGCACACCTGCGAACACCGCCGCGCGCCCTGTCCTCGACAGCAGTTACAATTTCGCCCTCACTGTGATCCTCAAAGACATCGCGGCACACGACGCGTATCAAGCAGACCCAATCCATCAGGCATTTATTGCAGCCAATAAAGCGCTCTGGAAGCAGGTAAAGATCTACGATGCGGATTGATGCATCCCTAGCCGGTAGAAGTGATTAAGGTATGCTTGAATCTTTTTGGAATCAGTTGCTCGCAACTGGCGGGGTCGAATGGTTGGGGACGCTCACAGGCATCACTGGCGTCTGGCTGACGATCCGCGAACGGGCAGCTGCATGGCCGATTCTAATCGTCTGTTATGGTTGCTATGTGTTTATCGCGCTGGATGCGAAGCTGTACGCGATGATGCTTTCGCAAGGCATCTTCATCGCAATCTCTGCCTACGGCTGGTATGAATGGGTCGCAGGTAAATCTGAGGATGGGGATCCACTGAAAATCGCCCACACCCCGCGCCGAAAGCTGCTCTTTGCGATTATAGCAATGATCGCTGGCACCATCGGATTCGGCAGTCTCCTCTCCAGCTACACCGACTCGGGGCACGCATATCTCGACGGATTCGCCACCGTCTGCGCATTCGTAGCTCAATGGATGCTCGCGCGCAAATACATCGAGACCTGGATCTGCTGGGTGCTGTCTGATATCATTTTTATCGGCATATTCATGGCGCAAGGGTATTGGATGAGCGTGTTCCTGTTCTGCGTATTTATCTGCCTCGCACTGCGTGGCTGGCGACTTTGGAAACGCACCATCACGCAGTCCAGCCGCGTCGCCTAAATACCTCAGCCCTCCCAATGAAACGTATCGTCATCACCGGCGCCGAATCCACCGGTAAGAGCACCCTCGCCAAAGCCCTCGCCGAATACTATGCTGAGCCATGCAGCGCCGAATTCGTGCGCAACTATGTCGATTCGCACCAACGCGAACTCAAGCACAGCGACCTCGAACCGATCGCCACAGGGCAACTCGCACTCGAAGATGCCCAGCGGGAACAAGCGCAGCGACTCATTTTACACGACACCAACATTCTATCGTCGATGATCTATGCACAGGTCTACTTTGACACCGACATAGACTGGGTCAACGACCGCTTCCTTGAGCGCGATTACAGCCTGTATCTACTCTGCATGCCCGATATGCCGTGGCAGGCCGACGAGGGTCAACGCGAAAGCCCCGCAGCCCGCGACGATTTGCACAGACACTTCAAGCACCAACTCGAGCGCCGACATCTCCCCTACGTCGAAATACACGGCAGCAAACAAGCGCGCATCCGCCAGGCCACACGCGCCATCGCCGCGATTTTATAATGGAGCGAGGGCGACCCGCCCTCGAGCCCTGCACGAGCAGCGGCTCCCACAGACATAATGGAGCGAGCGCGACCCGCCCTCGTTGTTGGTTAACGTGGGCGAGTCGCCCACCCTCCTTTAACTCGCCACGACCCAACCCGATGGGTTGACTCTCACCGATCCTTTGATGTGCTAGGCGCAACTCAATCGTAATACACGACCATGCCTTTCACACCTGAAGATCCGCCCACCGGCACCGAATTTATCGAGCAAACACTCGCCGACCCCATCAGCTCTGAAGAGTCGATGCTGCGCCCGCTTTCGTTCGACGACTTTGCCGGCCAAGACAAAACCATTGAGCGACTCAAGGTGATGGTCGGTGCAGCGCGACACCGCGACGAACCACTCAACCACATCCTGCTCAGCGGCCCGCCTGGGCTCGGGAAAACGACCCTTTCACTCATTCTCGGCCATGAGATGGGCAAGCAAGTGAGCATTACTTCGGGACCAGTGATCGATAAGCCTGCCGACTTGGCAGGCCTGCTCACCAACCTCAGCGAAGGCGATATCTTGTTTATTGACGAGATTCACCGCATCCCGAAAACGGTCGAAGAGTATCTTTACTCGGCGATGGAAGACTTTCGCATCGACATCATGATTGATCAGGGACCGAACGCTCGCAGCGTGCGCCTCAGCTTACCACGCTTCACATTACTCGGTGCGACGACTCGCATGGGGCTACTGACTGCACCCCTGCGCAGCCGCTTCACCCTGCAATCACGCCTCAGCTATTACGATCACAAGACCCTGCAAGGCATCGTTGAGCGTACCTGCGGCCTGCTGGAAGTCGAGTTCGAGACCGCCGGTGCCGCCGAGATCGCCCGCCGTGCCCGAGGCACGCCGCGGATTGCCAATAACTTAATCAACTTCTGTCGCGACTTTGCACAACAACGCGGCGATGGAGTCATCACCGAAGCCAGCGCCGCGGCGGCGCTCGAACTGCTCGAGATCGACCAGCGCGGCCTTGACGAAATGGATAAGCAAATCATGCGCGTGATGGCCGAGAATTACCGCGGCGGTCCCGTCGGCCTCGGCACCGTCGCCGTTGCCGTCAGTGAAGAAGCGCACACGCTCGAAGAAGTCCACGAGCCTTTTTTGATTCAAGAAGGCTACTTGCAGCGCACCGCCCAAGGTCGCGTGCTGACCGAAAAAGGCTGGCACGTCATCGGCCTCGAGCCCACCAAGGGAACACAACCCGAGCTATTGTAGCAGGTTATCCTTGCAGGATGCAGTTGACTTTCGATACGCGACTTGCCGCTTTACGCGGCAGAAGAAATCGATCTGTATATTACTTTTATGTGGATTTGCACCACACACTTTGACGAGCAAAGGCTCACTGGCTTTCTAACTTCTAACTCCTTTCTAATACATGGGCCGTAATTCTATTAAAAAAATCGCACGTCCACCGCGTCACTCGTCGGGGCCGACTATCGTCTATCTTGAAAACGAGGACGACCTGTTCGATCTGATCGAGCGCACTGAAAATCCGCTCATCCTGATTCTTGAAGGCGTGCAGGACCCGCACAATCTGGGTGCCTGCCTACGCACCGCATCCGGTGCGGGCGTCACTGCCGTGCTCGCCCCCGTTAAGGGTGCCTGCGGCATCACACCCACGGTTCGCGACATCTCCTGTGGCGGTGCCGACGATGTGCCATTCCTCCGGATTAAAAATATCGGGCAGCTCTTGCGCAAGTTTCAGGACCGCGGCATTCAGCTCATCGGTACGTCCGACAAGGGCAAGGCATCGCTCTACAACGTCAACTTCGACCAACCGACTGCCGTAATTCTCGGCAGCGAAGGCTGGGGCATGCGTAAAGTCACTGGCGATCACTGCGATCACTTGATCAGCCTACCGATGGCTGGCACCGTCGATTGCCTCAACGTATCGGTCTCCGCAGGCGTCATCCTCTACGAAGCCGTGCGGCAGCGCCTGTAGTTCAAACACAGCCACTCATTTTAAAGCGGGCGGGTTCCATCACAGGACCCGCCTTTTTCACGCCCTCTACCAACAAGCAACAACAGCTACCCGCTAACAGCACTGACGTAAATCGTCTTCACATTGACAAATTCACGGATGCCGAGTGCGCTCAACTCGCGGCCATAGCCGCTGCGCTTAATCCCGCCAAATGGCAGGCGTGGATCGGACTTAACAAAGTCATTAATAAAACATGCGCCGCATTGCAACTGATGAGCTAGACGCTTCGCTCGCTGAATGTCTTGAGTAAAAACCGCCGCACCGAGCCCGTAGACAGACTGATTCGCAAGTGCCACCGCCTCCGCATCGCTCCAGACCGTGACGAGTGCAAACACTGGGCCAAAGACCTCTTCATCAAAGGCAGGCATCCCAGGGCGCACATCCGCAAGCACGCTTGGCGGATAGTAATAGCCCAGACCTGCCGGGGTCTGACCACCGAGCAATAGTCGTGCGCCAGCAGCGACACTGGCATCGACTTGGCGCTGTAAATTTGCTCGCAAGTCGGCCCGCGCCATCGGCCCGAGATTGTTCGTCTCCTCCGCGGGATCACCCATGCGGCGCTTCGCAATCTCCGCCACCAACTTTTGAGTGAACGGCTCCAGCACCGCCGCGTGCACCAGTAAGCGCTTGGCGGAAATACAGGTTTGCCCGCAATTATTCAGCCGACTCTGCACACATTTCGCCGCCGCTAAATCGAGATCCGCATCCTCACAAATCAAATACGGATCACTGCCGCCAAGCTCGAGCACGGTCTTTTTAATCGCTCGTCCTGCAATCGCCGCGACCGCCGCGCCCGCACGCTCGCTGCCGGTCAGTGCCACGCCCTGCACCGCAGGGTGCTGAATCACCGACTCGACTTGATCGATCTCGATGAATAAGGCACGCAAGACGCCCTCCGGATAACCCGCCTCGATAAACAAGGCTTCGATCGCCAACGCACAGCCACAGACATTTGGCGCATGCTTGAGCAGCGCGGCATTTCCCGCAGTGAGCACCGGCACCGCAAAGCGAAACACTTGCCAAAGTGGAAAATTCCACGGCATAATGCCCAGTACCACTCCCAGCGGTTGATGGTTCACTTGACTGTCTTGTGCCGCAGTCTGAATCGACTCACTGGCCAAAAAATCAGCCGCATGTGTCGCGTAGTAGCGGCACAGCAACGCACATTTATCGAGTTCGGCACGTGCCTCCGCCAAGGGCTTACCCACTTCCTGCACAATTAGCCGGACCAAGGGCTCCTTTTTCGCCTCCAATAAAGTTGCCAGCCGCTCAAGCATCGAGGCGCGTAAGCTCACATCGACCCGCGCCCATGCCGACGCAGAACTGCGCGCGTCTTCCAGCGTAGCTGCAAGCATCGTTTCAGACATCGCAGGATATTGCTGTATAAGATGCCCCGTTGCCGGATTAATCGACTCAAACATGCCACTCTGATACTCACTTCGAGCAGAAGGTAAATAAGCAAAAAGAATGACGCATATTTATCTGCTATTAAGTTGGAATTTTGCACCATCCTTGCCTTATTAGTCGTAACAAATCTTTTCGGATAGATCCTTCCCTTTTTATTTATATGAAAACAGTCTTCATCTCTGGTTGCTACGACATCCTCCACGCGGGTCATATTCAATTTTTCCGCGAGGCTAGGGCTCTCGGCAGCCATCTCACCGTCTGCTTCGCTTCTGACGCGGTGCTGTGGGAGCACAAGAAACGCCGCACCTCGATCCCTCAGGATCATAAGCTGGCGCTGATGACGGCCCTCGAAGTGATCGACCAAGTGGTGATCGGCGACTGCGAAGAGCTCGGCCTCGACTTCAAGGATCACTTTCTAAAGATCCGCCCAGATGTCTTGGCGGTGACTGAGGACGACCAATACGCAGATATTAAACGCAGGCTTTGCGCCGAAGTCGGAGCCGAATACATCGCGCTACCCAAGACGCCGCCGCAGTTCACACCGGTTTCCTCCAGCTCGATTGTGCGTAACATCCGCACCCCAGCAGAAGCACCACTCCGCGTCGATTTCGGCGGCGGCTGGCTCGACGTGCCACACCATGCAAGGTCAGGCGCATTCATCGTCAACTGCGCCATTTCACCGATGGTTTCGCTCAACGACTGGGGCTACGAGATTAAGTCTGGACTCGGCGGCAGCGGTGCGTGGGCGCTGCTCAACGGCAACGACGGCGTCGAAAGCGAGCTCAACCTCGGCGTCGGCTGGCAAGATCCTGCCATCATCCGCGAGACTGGCGTCTGCGTCTGGCGCAGTGGACCGCGCCCAGTGCTTGATTTTAAGCGGAACGGCGACTTTCTCCGCGGCCACATGGCGCTGCACTACACTGATATTCCGCACGACACTCCAGGCAATGTCGACAAGCTGCGCGACTACGATTTAATCGAACAAGCCGCGGCCATCGCCAAGAGCGCCGTCTTTGCTGGCGACATCGCCCAGCTCGGCGAGGCAATCAGCCTCAGCTACGCCGCTCAGTTGGAGGAAGGCATGCTTGAACTCCCCGCAGCCGATGCCTGCGTCGGCCGTAAATACTGCGGTGGTGGCTGGGGCGGCTATGCACTCTACCTGTTTGCGAACAGCGACGCCCGCGATGCATTTGTCGCATCTGCCAACTGCAATCGGTCGATTGAGCCCTACATTACCATCCGTTAGCGCTTTTTCCTTTACGGGACGCCGAACGAGATCAGTTTCTCTTGTTTCAGTGGGTACAAATCTAGATTCACTCCAACTTCTGCCGCCCAACTTCTGACTTCTTTTTTAATGAGCCTGATCGAGACCATCCGCACCAACACCGACACCGTCATCGGCGAAGCCGAGCTGGAGGATCGCCTCCACGGCAACCGCCCACTACGCGTCAAACTTGGGGTCGACCCGACACGCCCGGATCTGACCTTCGGCCACCTCGTGGTATTTAATAAACTTCGTCAGTTCCAAGACCTCGGGCACGAAGCCATTCTCATTATTGGCGACTTTACCACGCTGATCGGTGATCCCTCCGGTCGCTCGAACACACGCCCGGTCCTGACCAAAGACGAGATCATCCACAACGCAGATTCTTATCTCGAACAAGCCTTCAAGATTCTCGACGGAGACAAGACTACCGTCGTCTATAACAGCGAGTGGTTCGACAAGATGAGCTTCGAGGACTGCCTCAAGCTGGCGCGTAAGATGACCGTCGCACGCATGCTGGAGCGCGACGATTTCTCCAAGCGCTATGCCAGCAATGCACCGATCTCGATGATCGAGTTCATGTATCCACTTATCCAAGGCTACGATTCGCTTTATCTCAATGCCGACGTCGAAATCGGCGGCACTGATCAGCTCTTTAATATGCTGGTCGGTCGCGCGCTCCAGAAAGACGCTGGCAAGCAAGAGCAAGCCGTGATCACCATGCCGCTGCTCGTCGGTCTCGATGGCAGCAAGAAGATGTCGAAGAGCGCGGACAACTACATCGCGTTTACCGACTCACCGAAAGAAATGTTTGGTAAGATCATGTCGATCAGTGATGACACGATGTGGACCTACTATCAGCTATTGCTCGAGTTCGATGACGCGAAAATAGCGAAGCTCCAGGAAGGCCACCCAATGGTTGCCAAGAAGCATCTCGCTTCGTCCTTGGTCGGCCAATTTCACTCGATGAAAGCCGGCAAGCATGAATTGGAACAGTTTGAGCAAGTTTTCTCAAAAAATAAAATCCCCGATGACATGCCGACCTTCACTTGGAGCGATTTGCTCGGCAATGCCGACAGCGCACCACTGTTTGAGGTGATGGCCCAGTCCGAATTGTTCGAGAGTAAAGGCGCGATCCGCCGCCTCGTCCAGCAAGGCGCAGTAAAGATCGACAGCGTCAAACAAGACGATCCTAACCAAGAAATTAGCCGCCCAACCAGCGAATTAATTTTCCAAGCAGGTAAACGTATCTTCTTCAAACTGCTCGCCTAGCAGACAAATTGGCAGCAGTAGCGCACATAAAGGCGCGTCTGCCTATATCTGACGCTTTACATTCGCGCCGCGTATTCCTTTATTAAGCGCTCTTTTCTTTTTTCATTCACTTCTCACTTCTCACTCACTTCTTATTATGGCACTCGCAACCGGAACTAAAGCACCCTTATTTTCACTCAAATCCAAGAACGCCGAGGGCCTTCAGGATATCTCTCTAGCTGACAATTTAGGCAAACAGAAGACCGTATTACTGTTCTTCCCGCTCGCATTCACCAGCGTGTGCATGCAGGAAATGTGCGATGTTAGCAGCAGCCTCGCGTCTTACTCCGATTTAAACGCAGCCGTTTATGGCATTTCGGTCGACAGCCCGTTCGCTCAGGAACAGATGGCACAGGTCGATGGCCTCAAATTCCCACTCCTCAGTGATTTTAATAAAGACGTTTCCGCCGCCTATGATGTGCTGTATCCAGACCTTCTCGGCTTCAAGGGAGTCTCCAAGCGTTCTGCCTTTGTCATCGATGAAGATGGCGTGATCATCTATAGCGAATCTGCTGAAGATCCACACGACCTACCCAATTTCGATGCAATCAAAGCAGCACTCAAAGGCTAGGCCTCATACTGGTGACCAAAAAACCGATGGCTCGACACAAACGGTTGACCTTACGGTACAAATTGTTACTCCTGTTGAAGTCGAGCAACTACGGCTACGGTGGCATACATGAATACTTCCTACGCGACAACCTCTCCGAATCCTAAGACTATTATTTGCCGCAAAACTCCAACGCATGAGTGAGCCTCTACCGCCTACTTTTTTAGTCAGTGCCTACTCTGATCCCGTCGTGGTTCAGATTCACGGCAAGGCGAACTATCTAAACTGTAACTCGTTTCGAGAGTTCATCGCAGAGATGGTCAGCGCAGGCAAGCCACACATCGTGCTCGACTTCGAGAATTGCAAAGGGATGGATAGCACTTTTCTTGGGATCCTGGCAGGCACGGCGATGGAGATGCGTAGGCAATCGCCTCCGGGCGTTTTGATCATTTGTAAGCTAGGTGAGCGCAACCACGAACTCGTCTGCAACCTAGGCCTACAAAACCTTCTCACCATCGGTGAGGACCTTCCAGACAACTCCGATGCTGCAGCCGAGTTTTCGGCTCTTAAAAACATAGAAGTCTCCGCAGCCAAAAACGTGCTCAACGCTCACGAGAATTTAGTAAAGGCCGACACCGAGAATGCGGCGAAATTTCAAGACGTCATCGCCTTCCTGAGAAATCAGGTTGAAAAACAAGAACAGGATTGAGCAGGAACTAATTCTGGCTTCCGCAAAAAGATTTGTACCCTTATGTCCTTTTTCCTTGGAGCATTAGCCGGACTATTCGGCATGTGGCTACTCTACACGGGTAAGCGCAGACACGTTAAAATTATCGAAGACGAAAAGCAACTTCTGCAGCAGGAGAAGCAAATCGTCGTCGAGTTCATGCACAACATGGTCGAGGCAGTCGCTGAAGGCAGCGACCGTGCCGCCATGTTTCAACGTATCATTCATGCCGCGATTCTCAGCACCGGCGCAATGAGCGCATGCATCTTTGAAAAGCGCGACGACGACACGCTCAAAGGCATCGCCGTCGAAGGGCTGTTCCCGCCGCAGCGCAAACTTCCCGAAGATCTCAGCGCCAAACTGGTCACCCGCACACAATTCCTCGAGAGCATCCTCAAATCCGAGACCTTTGAAATGGGCGAAGGCTTGATCGGCCAAGTCGCCAAGTCCAAACGTGCGCAACTCATCGCCGATGCCAGCATCGACCCCCGCGTCATCCAGCACAACGATCCAGCGCTCAAAGTGCGCTCCATCATTATAGCCCCCGTGCTCTTTCAAGATCGTCTCATCGCGGTGCTCGCAGTTGCCAACCCCGCCGACGAACTCGCCTTTACCGATACCGACTTTTCGCTGGTCGAATCGCTCGCCGAACAAGTTGGCCTCGCGGTGCATAATAGTGACGCCATGCAGCTTCAAATCGAGAAAAGCAAACTCGACCTGGATATCGAACTCGCCAGTAACATCCAGAGCCTACTGCTACCGAGCCAGTTTCCCTCCAGCCCTAAAATTGAATTTGCGGCACACTATACCGCCGCGCAAAAGATCGGTGGCGACCTTTACGATGTATTCGCTATTGACGAAAATCGAATCGGCGTGGCCATCGCCGATGTATCCGGCAAAGGCATCTCTGCTTCCATCTTGATGGCCATTTGTCAGACCAACCTGCGCCACATCTCCCATCAATTGAACTCTCCCGCCGAAGTGCTCAGCGCTATCAACGCACAAATGCAAAGCTCCATGCGGCGCGATATGTTTATCACCATCATCTACGCGATCATCGATCAAGCTAAGCAAGAGATCACTTTCGCACGCGCAGGCCACGAGCTGCCATTCTTGTACCACCGAACCAGCAATGGCACTTGCCAGGTCGAAACTATCGAGTCTCAAGGAATGGCCCTCGGCATGGTACCACCCGAAATTTTTGACCTCGCGATCAAAGACAAAACCGTGCCGTTCAGCAAAGACGACGCATTGATTCTCTACACCGATGGTGTGACCGAGAGCGTCAATTCCAGCGGCGAGGAATATTCTGGGGAACGCCTAATGAACGCGTTCAAAACACACGGCAACGGCAGCGCCCAATCGATCCTGAACCAGCTAATGAACAGTGTACACCGTTTTTCTGGCGACGCAGGACAACCCGACGACCTTACCTTAATTACGATCAAGCATAGCTGAGGCTACAGTGACGCAGGCACTGATTATGCCGCATTAGTGCTTGAAAGGAGGGAGAGCGACCCGCCCTCATCGTCGAATGTGCAGATGCCGAGGGCTAATCGCCCACGCTCCTTTCTCACTAATAGGCAAAAATAGCTCAGAGAAATGAATCCTCTGAGCTATTTGAAAACTTACGAACAGCAAATGACTACCTGCTCAAGACGGCCGTAGGCGGCGCAAACTTGGTCAAGTTGATACCTGCGACCGCAGCTTTGTATTCATCCAGGTTGGGAGTTCTACCAAGGATCGCAGAAAGGACGACCACCGGTGTCGACGCGAGTAAGGACTCGCCTTTCTTACGATCGGAATCTTCAACCACTCGGCCTTGGAACAGGCGTGTCGAGGTTGCCATTACAGTATCTCCCTTGGCAGCTTTTTCTTGGTTGCCCATACATAGGTTACACCCAGGACGCTCGAGATACATCATGTTTTTATATTCAGTACGGGCTGCGCCTTTCGGAGCATCATCGTCGAATTCGAAACCAGAATATTTTTGCAACATCTCCCAGTCGCCTTCGGCCTTGAGTTCATCAATAATGTTATAGGTCGGCGCGGCCACCACCAGCGGAGCTAGAAACTGCACTTCACCTTGTTGCGCTTCCAGATTTTTAAGCATCTGCGAAACGATCTTCAGGTCGCCCTTGTGCACCATACAAGACCCGACAAAACCAAGATCCACTAACTTCTCACCCTTATAGTAAGAGAGTTCACGAATTGCATCGTGCGTGTAGCGCTTGGAGACGTCATCGTTATTCACGTCCGGATCCGCGATCATCGGCTCAACAATTTCATCTAGATCAACGACGAACTCCGCAGAATACTTGGCATTTGCATCTGGCATCAGCGCTGGCTTCTCACCTGAACGGATTTCTGCGATACGCTTATCCGCAGTGTTGACCAATCCTTGCAAAACCTGCCCAGCGTTATCCATACCCTTCTGGATCATGATCTGAATGCGGCCCTTTGCGATCTCCAGAGATTCAATCAGCGTCTCATCCTGAGAAATACAGATCGAGGCCTTCGCCTTCATTTCTGCCGTCCAATCGGTAAAGGTGAACGCTTGGTCAGCAGCTAGGGTGCCCAGGTGAACTTCAATCACTCGGCCTTGGAATACATTGTCGCCAAATTTCTTGAGCATCTGAGTCTGCGTGGCATGCACCACGTCGCGGAAATCCATGTGGTCCTTTAGATCGCCCTTGAAAGTGACTTTGACTGATTCAGGAATAGGCATCGTTGCTTCACCCGTCGCTAGGGCGAGGGCCACTGTGCCAGAGTCAGCCCCGAATGCGACGCCTTTGGACATACGGGTATGGGAATCACCACCAATAATGACTGCCCATTCATCCACAGTCAGGTCATTCAACACCTTGTGAATCACGTCCGTCATAGCGTGGTATTTACCCTTCGGGTCACGCGCGGTGATGAGCCCAAACTTATGCATGAATTGCATAAGTCGAGGAATGTTAGCCTGTGCTTTCTTATCCCAAACAGAGGCGGTATGACAGCCGGATTGGTAAGCGCCATCGACCGTCGGAGAGATGACGGTTGCGGCCATCGCCTCCAACTCCTGAGAGGTCATCAGGCCAGTGGTGTCCTGCGAGCCGACAATGTTTGCCTTTACGCGAACGTCCGACCCAGCGTGTAGGATCGCGCCTGGCGTCACACCCACGGCGTTCTGATTGAATATCTTCTCAACCGCCGTGAACCCTTGCCCTGAATGCGAAATCTCCTTGGAAGGTGCAAAGACCGGCTTTAAGTCGACGCCAAGCGTCTGAGCTGCGAAGCTCTGCAACTTTTTACCGAACACAATCGCATAGGAGCCACGCGCCTTGATGAATTCGACTTTTTGAGGCGTTAAGGCCGATGAAATGTCCACCAGCTCCTGGTCGCCGTTGTACAATTTCTTCGTCTTGGTGTTAATCGTTAGCACAGTGCCGGTTGCGACCGAGTACACCTGCTCAAGCACAGGATCGCCACTCTCGTTCAAAACTGGCTGACCGTCCGCATCTAACTGCTTAACCCAATTCTTGAGGTCGATGCCGATGCCGCCGGTCACACTGACAGTCGTCAAAAAGATTGGCGAGATGCCATTCGTCCCAGCAATGATCGGAGCAAGATTGACAAATGGCACATAGGGACTGGCTTGCTGACCAGTCCAGAGGGCCACATTATTAACCCCTGACATGCGCGAGGAGCCCACACCCATCGTGCCTTTTTCGGCGATTAACATCACACTCTTGCCAGGATGTACCTGCTGCAATTCTTGGATCTCTACTTGTGCCGCCTCAGAGATCATGCACTTACCATGCAGTTCCCGGTCGGCTCGGGAGTGCGCTTGATTGCCGGGAGACAATAAATCAGTCGAGATATCGCCTTCTCCTGCGATAAAGGTCACCACCTCGATTTCTTCGGCGACCTCTGGAAGCTTGGTAAAGAACTCAGCCTGAGCGTAGCTCTCGAGAATATCTTTAGCGATTGCATGCCCTGCGCGGTAAGCGGCTTCGAGGCGATCTGTATCCGCCTCATACAAGAATACTTGAGTCTTGAGGACGTCTGCGCCCGCGGTCGCGATCGCCTTATCATCGCCTAAAGCTAAATCAAGCAGCACCTCAACTGAGGGCCCGCCTTTCATATGAGATAGCAACTCAAAGGCAAAGGTGGGCGTAATTTCTTCGATGGCTGACTCACCAAGAATGATCTCCTTCAAAAACGCAGCTTTGACCACCGCAGCACTCGTCGTACCAGGCAAGGTATTGTAAATAAAGAAGTTAAGCGATTCTTCACGATGCTCGTTGGAAGAATCCTTTATTTGCTCAATTATTTCGGATAACAGTGCTTCGCCGTCGATTGGTAGCGGATGCAAGCCCTGAGCTTTTCGTTGGTCAATCTCTTTTAAATAGTCAATATATGTGTCCATAGATACCGCAAAATATGCCTTCTGCAGCTTAGGTATCGCAAGAAGATTCTGGGTTCTACATCGATTTCGTTTTTTGTTTTAGTCGCCACTCGCACCAGTGCCAGCCAGCATTGCATCGACCAGATCGATACAGACTAGCAACTCTCAGAATATCTCGCCGCTCAAATTCATGTGTTTGCATTGCTCGGCTGAGATCCTGCCCAGCGCCATTCTGATGGTGCAAGCTACCCGACGGCCTGACCTGATTACGCTCAAATCCGCGGCAGGTTCGGCTTAACTACGGCAAAACAGCCTGACTGGAGCCATATAGAGGTGGTAATTATTTGACATTCAGACTCTTCCGCGTGAAAAACCTCATAGACTTCTGCACTCGGAAGTCATTGCACTTAAAAATCTAAAACACGTGTTCGGCTTTCTCTCAAACGACATCGGAATCGATCTAGGCACTGCAAACACACTCGTGTTTGCAAAAGACAAGGGTATCGTCCTTCGCGAACCCAGTGTAGTCGCTATTTACTCGTCGACCAAGAAGGTCTGTGCAGTCGGCTCGGATGCGAAGAAAATGCTCGGACGCACGCCCGGCAACATCACTGCCATCCGCCCGATGAAGGACGGCGTAATCGCAGATTTCGAAATCACCGAAGCCATGCTGCGGTATTTCATCAAGAAAGTAAACCGGACCAAGACTTTTGTCGCACCGCGCATCGTCGTCGCGGTTCCCTCCGGCATCACCGAAGTCGAGCGCCGCGCCGTTAAAGATTCCGCGATTCGTGCTGGAGCGCGCGACGTCGTGCTTCTGGCCGAACCGATGGCCGCTGCGATTGGGGTGGGACTGCCGATTGACGAACCAGCGGCGAACATGATTGTCGATATCGGCGGTGGCACCACCGAAGTGGCGATTATCTCCCTCGCAGGTGTGGTTTACACCAAAAGTATTCGCGTCGGTGGCGATGAGATCGATAACGCGATCATCAACTATATGAAGCGCGCCTACAACTTGATGATTGGTGAGCGCACCGCAGAAGAAATCAAGATTCGTGTCGGTTCAGCCTTCCCGCTCGACGAAGAAATCTCAATGGAAGTACGCGGTCGCGATTCCGTCGCCGGCTTGCCTAAAACTATCACTATTTCATCCACCGAAATCCGAGACGCCCTCGCAGATACCATGACATCGATTGTCGAGATGGTTCGCAACGCGCTGGAGCGTTGCCCGCCGGAACTTTCTGCAGACCTCATCGACCGTGGATTCGTCCTAGCCGGTGGAGGGGCAATGATTCGTGGCCTCGACCAGCTACTGAGCGATTCGACTGGCCTGCCGGTTGTCATTGCAGATGACCCTCTCAGTGCAGTCGCAAACGGCACTGGTTTGGTGCTGGAGGAATTGGCCTTTCTATTGAAAGACCTCACTGGGAACCCGAAATAAACGCTGCACGTGGCGAAATTCCGCCTCGATAAGTTTAAGCCGATCGTCGCCTTAGGCGCCTTTCTCGCTGCTTGGTGGATCGTCCCGACCCTGTCCAAGTCGTTCCTGCCGTTTGTGCAGCTCAGCTTTACCGAATTTCAAGCACCCGCTTGGATCGTATCCTCCTATCTCGATGACCTCGAAAGCTTCTGGGCACGACGGAGTCATTCAAAAATCGAACTCATCGAAGCAGGCCAAGAACTCGCACGGCAAAAAGCATTTTATCAACTTCTAGACCAGCGCAACAATTCCCTTGAAACCGAAGTCATGCGCCTCGAATCAATTCTCGACATGCCGAGTCGGCGCGAGTTCCGTTATCAAATCGCACGTGTGATCCGCCGTGACCTCAACGCATGGTGGCAACAGCTTGTCATCCGCAAGGGCAAAGACTACGGCATCACCCAAGGCGCGGCGGTTATTTTTGCTGGTGGTATCGTAGGTCGAGTGGTCGAAGTCAACGCCTTCACCAGCCGCGTCGAGCTCATCAGCAGCCCAAACTTCCGCATGGCCGCCAGCTTCGAAGGTGAGGTCCGCCCCGTGGTCTATCAAGGCGTGCCGCAAAGCGGCTTCGGCGGGCCCATTGGTGAAGTGCGCGATGCGCCACAAGATCTAGTCGCCAACACACACAAACCACTCCGACTCGTTTCGACAAGCCTTGGCGGCACCTTCCCGCCGGGACTGATGATCGGCAGCGTCGGTTGGCTCGAACCAGGTAGCACTGGCATCTTTCAAGCCGGCACCGTGCAATTAGACGAACGCTTACTAAGCCTGCAAGAAGTCTCGGTGCTCATCCCCTTGAACCCTCTTAATTACGACCGCGATGTTCCTTGATCCACGCGTCATCATTTTGTTTACGACAAATGCGCTACTGCTCTTCCTGTGCTTGTTAGTTAACTCCAGTTTGGCTCCGCTATCGCTGTATTTATTACTATTGGGGCCGATGCTCGTGCTGCCTGCACTATACCTAAATCACCGCTCTTTCTTTCTCTGCACATTGCTCACTGGACTGTGGGTCGATGCTGCCCTGCCTGCAACCTTCGGCCTCTTCACATGCGGTTTACTAGTCATGGGCACGCTGATCACAATGGCACGGATCCGCTTCCGCGCAGAGCACAACTACCACCCGATCGTACTCGCGCACATCGCGAACCTTGCCTGCCTCGTGCTGCTGACAGTCAGCGAAGGGCTGCAACATATCAAAGCGCCCGCGTTCTGGCTGCAGTTAGCGATTACATCGATGCTCTCCCATACGGCACTGCTCATCATCGCACCCTGGTTTTTTAATCTCCAACGACTTCTATTCGAGATCTGCCATGTCGACACTGAGCCTGACGAGTTCCCGATGCTATGAATCAATATGATGTGCACAAAGGCGAGAATCCGCGCATCCTGTTTTTTCTATGGGTCGTGCTGGCAGCCAGCGCCGTGCTGATAGCCGGCCTTGGCTGGAGTCAACTCATTGACATTCGCGAATATCAAGAGATCGAGAAACGCCAAACCGAGCGCCGCATCCTCACCCCCGGCCCTCGCGGCGATATTTATGATCGCAACGGTAATCTCCTCGTCGGCAATCGCCCGCACTACTCCGCCGTTGCGTATCTCGACGACCTGCGCATGGATTTTCGCCAAGAATACTCAAAAATCTACAAGACAGAACGTGCACGTATTAAAGACGAATACGAGAACACGCCCGAGGACGACCGGCCACACGATCCCCCCACACCAGACTACAGTAACTGCGCTTGGACCGCTCGCCTGAACGTTGTCAACCGCTACATCGCCCAGATCAATACCATTACCGGCAGAAACGACTCCATCACCGAGAGTAAACTAATTCGCCACTTTAACGAGCGACTCCTGCTGCCACTGCCACTAGTAGAAGATCTCAGCCCCGATCATTACGCCCGACTTGTTGAGCAAATCCCCGTCAACTCGCCCATCCAAATCCACACCGGCACCGCTCGCTACTATCCCTACGGCAGCGCCGCTGCCCACCTGCTCGGCTACGTGCAAAATACACTGCCCGACCCCAGCGAAATACCCGACGACGGCATCAAGACTTTTACCTTTAAAACCAAGCTCGGCAAAACTGGTCTCGAACGCTCCTTCAACGAGCTGCTATCTGGCACCACTGGCACGGAGCTATGGCGCGTCGATCCACTCGGGTTTCAAGATACACGCCTCGAGATGGTCGCACCCGAGCAAGGTGAAAATCTCATCACCAGTCTTGATATGGACCTACAACTGGCCGCCGAAACCGCACTCGGCGAGCGCACCGGAGCCGCCATCGCGCTTGACATTCAAAGCGGCGAAGTGCTCACCCTGGTCAGCCACCCGACTTACGACCTCAACGACCTGAGTCCCTTCATCCCACGCAATACTTTCGAGGAAATCAACGAGCGCGGCGCATGGCTCAACCGTGCGTTACAACTCTCCTATCCGCCTGGCTCTACCTTTAAGCTCATTACTTCCATCGCAGGCATGCTCAACGGCAGCATCGATGCCAACACCTCGCACGACTGCCAAGGCATGCACCGCGTCGGCAACCGCGTCTTCCGCTGCCACTCACGCTACGGCCATGGCGAGACGGATCTCGCTGGCGCCATCGAAGGCAGTTGCAATGTCTTTTACTACACCGAAGGCTTGAAGATGGGCATCGATGTGCTCAGCGCCGAGGCCAAACGCTTCGGCCTCGATCAAAAAACAGGCATCGAAGTTCCGTTCGAAACGCGCCGCCTCGTAGTTCCCTCCAAGACATGGAAACGAGAAAAGATTGAAGCCGGCTGGGTGCCTGGCGACACGGCCAACACCGCGATCGGTCAAGGTTTCCTCCTGCAAACACCGTTGCAAATGGCCACTGTCATCGCCTCCATCGCACGCGGCGAGACGCGCACACAGCCCACCCTCAAAGCCCTTTCTCGAGAGGACGCGATGCAAGTCAACCACGGCGGCGAATCAATTGGCCTCAGCCCCACACAAGCCAGCCTCCTATGGGAAGGTATGGAGCGCGTGGTCGGGCCCAATGGCACTGGCCGCCTCGTGCAGATCGACAATTTCCGCATCGGCGGCAAGACCGGCACTGCCGACTTCCGCGCCCACGGCAAAGAAGTGAACCTCGCCTGGTTCATCGGCTGCGCACCAGTCGAAAACCCTCAAATAGCCGTCGCCGTGATGGTCGAAGGCACGCGCGAGAGTCAGAGCTACCAAGGCGGCTCCACCGCTGGCCCAGTAGCCAAAGATATCTTTCTCAAATTCATCGAGAACTATCCCGAACGAGCGGGTTTCTCGACAGCACAGTAGTGGCACGGGTCCTGGGATAAACCCAGTCGCTACGTTCAAACCCTCGTAGCGAGCGGGTTTACCCCGCGATGGATACGTTCAAACCCTCGTAGCGAGCGAGTTTATCCCGCGATAGCAGCGCCGACAGCCCGACCGAGCCGCTGCGCCCCGCACGCGCGTGGAAACGACGGAGCGTTTCCCTCCAGCCGACACAGCAATACATGGAGGGTACCCTCCGCCAGTGCCGCCGCAGGTGATCCTGGGATAAACCCAGTCGCTACGTTCGAGGCACGCCGCGCTTAAGGCGCACAGCTACAGCTTTCGAATATCCGCGTAGCTTCCACTCGCGCGTTGCCGTAATTGAGGAAAAGCACCGATCAGTCGTCGTGCACAAGATACGCCATCAGGCATCTGCTCGGTGCCCTTCGCAGCTTTCAAAATAGCCAAGGGTTTGAAGCGCTCATCCGCGGGCAGAGTGGTTAAATAATCCTGCATCGCGGTATCGACCAAACCCGGTGCCAACGAGGTAAAATGCGTTCGCGGGTGCTCGCCGGCGTAGAGTTGAATCAACATATTTAGCGCCGCTTTAGATAGACTGTAGCCATTCCAGCCGCGGCTACCAGACAGTGAGGCACCGGATGAAATGGCCACCACTTGCTGCACTGCCCGACCCTGCGCAAACAGCGTATCGAGTAGCCATTTATTTGCCCACACGTTGATCTCCATCGTTTCGCGCAAGTCGCTCAATGGTGCCTCTTGCATGTCGCGAATTTCTCCGAGCTTAGCGGCATTAAGGATGACCGTATCAAATTGCGGCACGCCACTGAGCCACCCGGCCAGTTCCGATGGTCCCCGCTCGGCATCTGCCAAATCGATCTTCTGAAAAATGAGCCCCTGTGCAATCAGCTCCTCAGGTGCCCGTCGACTACAGCCATACACCGTCGCACCCAGCTCTAAGTAAACTTTTGCGAGTCCATGCCCCAAGCCAGAACTCACGCCTGTAATAAAAACCTTCTGATCCATGTCACTATGCTAGCAATCCAACGATATGTATAAATATAAAAAGCACATCAAAACCAAAAACCTATGATGCCTACGATGCCTACGATGCCTACGATGCTAAATTGCAGCTATCAGCGATACTAAAGTAGCTGTAAATCCAATTCATGAGCTGCAATAAATCATTCGCCACGCCAAGTATACGCATGGCACAGCGCGACGGCAGCGGCGTCAGATTCATCCAAACGATCGGTCAAATCTGCACCCGTAATACTCTGAATCGTGCGCGCCACCTGTTCCTTGCTCGCCCGCCCTGAACCCGCGACCGCCTGCTTGATCCGCAGCGGCGCATACTCAAAAACTGGTAAGCCACGCATTGAAGCCACCGCAATCGCTGCACCCCGTGCCGCACCGAGGATTTGAGCAGTCTGGAAATTTTGCACATAAATAGTCTGTTCAATCGCTACGTGCTGAATCTGGTGTTGATCGATAAAGTCTTCCACTTGATTGCCAATCGCACCGAGGCATTCGATCTGCGAGAGCGCTGGCTTCAATTTGAGCGTCGTAGATTCAAGCACGCGCACCTTGCCATTTGGCACATAGTCGAGCACCGCAAAGCCACTAGCGCGCAGACTCGGGTCGATCCCCAGCACGACCCCTTTGAATTGAAGCGTGCGGATTGGCCCCGCGCCCTTCGCACGGGCAGATTGGCCACCGCCACGAGCAATGTGCTCGGCCCAAAGTTTGCGTGTCGATTTACGTGCCATTAGTATAAGAAGTTACAAGGCAGGAGATAGAAGTTAGTCAATCAATCTCTCGCTTCCTCAGGCCTCAAGTCTCAGCCCTTAGCTTTCTTAAACTACCAGCTTCAGCCCGCCGATCACTACAAAGGTCCAGATTAGGATTTCAAACAGACGTTGGTTGATTCGCTTCACAATAATTGGTGCGATCAAGACAGCGACCAAGGCATACGGCATAAAGCTCGCGCTGAATCCCATGGAACTAAAATCAATGATTCCTAGGTCCATCATGAACGGCACCTTGATGCAGTTCACCAATAGGAACAGCCAAGCCGACGTGCCAATGTAAGCATATTTTGGCAGACCCGAAGCGATAAAATACAATGCCGCCACCGGCCCAGCCGCATTCGCGACCATCGTCGCAAAGCCACCGATCATACCAGTGCTCGCAATGAACACTGGATGATGTGGCAACTGATCCTCCTCCTGATTGCGCCGACTCCACTTGCGCAAGAAATGTATCGCTGTCATCGATAACAAAACCGCGCCGATCAAAAGCTGCACATCTGCATCATTCACTCGGCTAAAGACCAAATATCCAATTACAATCCCGACCAACATCCACGGCAGCAAACGGTAAATATACCGCCACTCGGCATGACGCCGATAAAGCGCCGCCGCCACAATATCCGCAGCAATTAGGATCGGCAGCAGAATCCCAACCGATGCCTTTGCTGGTAGCACCAGGGCGAGCAGCACCACCGTCAGGTTGCCCACTCCGGGTAAACCACCTTTACCCAAACCGACACAGACCGCACCGAACGCCACTATGTTATATTGCCAGACTTCTAATTCTCCCATGGCAACGCAGACTTGCATCCCTGAGAGCATTGGCAAGAGTCCTTCCCATGCGTTGGAAATGTATTTGCGCCTATGACGGCACAGACTTCGGCGGTTGGCAGCGCCAGCCGCATGGCGACGCAGTGCAAAACTACCTCGAAGCCTCACTCTCCAAGATCTTCTCAACCGACATCAAGATCCATGGCAGCGGTCGCACCGATGCCGGCGTACATGCCAACGGCCAATGCTTCCACTTCGATGCCAATTGGCAGCATCCCCCTGAAAAATTGATCCGCGCTCTGCACGCCCAGCTGCCAACGACGATTCAAATCAAATCGATCCAGCCGGTCAGCGACGAGTTCCACGCCCGATTCTCCGTGACAGGTAAGCGCTATAAATTTCGCTACACCCTCGGACGCGCCAAACCGAGCGATGACCGCTACGTCTGGGCCTGCCGCGATATTCCACTCGACTTAGAGGCAATGAACGCAGCAGCCCAACGCCTAGTCGGTACACACAACTTTACCGCCTACAGCGCCAGTCACAGTAAGGACAACGACCCCAACCCCATCAAAACCGTCCACAAATTAGAAATCAACCAACGTGGCAAACAGCTAACACTCACCGCCGAAGGCAGCGGTTTTCTGTACAAAATGGTCCGTAGTTTCGCCGGTGCATTCTACGCGGTCGGCCGCGGACGCCTCAGCCCCGACGACATCAGCGAAATCCTCGCTTCCAAACAGCGCACCCACCGCATCCTCACCGCTCCCGGCAAAGGATTGAGTTTGGATAAAGTGCTTTACCAGTAATCGAGTGTCGCCACTCGGCAGCAATTTTTTTTTGACTTGAAAAAACTAACGCTTTGTAAGGTATTTATTTATGGGCTGTTTTATCAAAGCTGCACTCGACCTCGTCTTCCCAAGGAATTGCGTGCATTGCGGCGATACGATCGAAAGTTCCTCTTACGATTTTCTCTGCTCTGAGTGTGAACAAGACATCCTGCCCTGCCTGCCACCCGCCTGTAAAACATGTGGTTTTCCTTTTTTTGGCGCAGTGATTGGCCCCAAAGTTTGTCCGCACTGCATCGATCTTGACCCCGTTTTTGATCAAGGAAAGACCCTGTTCATCGCCAAAGGAGCCGGGCGCAGCCTGCTACACCATCTCAAATATCAACAAGGCTTCTATGTATTGCAGGATTTGCGCAAGATGGTCACCACATCGAGACATTATCTGAAATACATTGACCGCGCCTCGCTGGTGCCCGTACCGCTGCACCCAACCAAGCTAAGGGAGCGTGGCTTCAACCAGAGCGAACGCATCGCGGAGATGCTGGTTTCGACCACTGACGAGAATTCGCAGGTCGAGAATCTGCTAATCCGACAGATCTATACGCAGACACAAACTCGGCTAAATCGACTGGAACGTCACCAAAACGTAAAAAATGCCTTTGCTTTAACCCCCAATACAGTTCTAATTCCTGATCATCAATACATCCTAGTCGACGATGTGTTCACCACCGGTTCGACGCTCAACGCCTGCGCTCGTGTTCTCCACGATGCTGGCGCCACTCGCCTCAAAGTCGTTACAATCGGGCATGGCTAGCGCCATCATTTCTAATTTCTAATTCTTAATTCACATCATGGCACTCTTCGGAAAACCTCAATACTCAACAGTCACCGTTAAAAAGAAGGACATTCCGAAGGATCTTTGGACCAAATGTCCGAAAACTGGTGAGATTATTTACAATCGTGTGCTAAAAGAAAACCTGATGGTAGTGCCCTCCAGTGGTTACCACTTCCCAATCAAAGCGCGCGTCCGCATCGATTCAATGCTCGATGAAGGCACGTTTGAAGAGATGGACACCGAAGTCAGCTCGCTCGATCCACTCGAATTCAACGCAACTAGCTCCTACCCAGAAAAGCTAAAAGCGAATCAGGCTAAAACCAAGGAAACCGATACCGTCATTTCAGGCGTGGGCCAGATGGGTGGGTTGCCGGTGAGCATCGCTGTCATGGATTTCCGTTTTATGGCTGCCAGCCTCGGCTCTGCAGCAGGGGAGAAGTTAACCCGCGCTATCGAGCGTGGTGTCGATCAAAAGATTCCAGTGATCATCGTCTCTGCTTCCGGTGGTGCACGGATGCAGGAAGGCATCCTCAGCCTCATGCAATTGGCCAAAACCAGTGCTGCGCTGGCGCGTTTGAGCCAAGCAAAAATTCCGTATTTTTCGATTTTGACCAATCCGACTATGGCAGGCGTGATGGCCAGCTATGCTTCCCTCGGCGATGTAATCATCGCAGAGCCTGAAGCACTGATCGGATTTGCAGGTCCTCGCGTGATCAAAGAAACCACTCAACAGGATCTCCCTGATGGTTTCCAAACTTCCGAATTCCTACTTGAGCGTGGCCTAGTCGACCTGATCATTCATCGAGGTGAGATGCGTGATCGTGTGATCAATTTGCTCAAAGCGCTCTACCGAGCACCTAAGGCAGCAAGAGCAAGCTGAGGCGGCATCGATATGTCCGCTCCGGCCGATTATAACGCCACGCGCGACTACCTTTATTCCCTCAAATACCAGGGCTCAAAATACGGCATTGATCGTATGCGCCTGCTCGTCGATGCACTCGGGCATCCTGAACGCGCGTTCCCGGTCATCCATGTCGCAGGCACCAACGGCAAAGGCTCCACCTGCTCAATGCTGGAAGCGATCTACCGAGCCAACGGCTACAAAACTGGGCTCTACTCGTCGCCGCACCTCGTGCGCCAAGGCGAGCGTGTGCAAGTCAATCGCAAGATTCTCGACGAGACTGACATCGTCGCCTACACCAAAGCACTCAAGCCTGTGGCCGAACGTATTGGCGCGAACGATCCCAACGATCATCCCTCGTTTTTTGAGTTCATGACAGCCATGGCCTTGCTGCGCTTTGCTGAGGCGCAGGTTGACCTCGCTTTTATCGAGACTGGCCTCGGCGGACGCCTCGACGCGACCAACGTCGTCGATCCAGAGCTAGCAATCATTACTTCAGTTAGCCTCGATCATATCGAGCAGCTCGGCGACACCATCGCACAGATCACCCACGAAAAGGCGGGAATCATTAAGCCTGGGAAACCCGTGTTGATTGGTAAACTCCCCGCTGAAGCTGAAGCCTTGGTCCGCGAGGTCGCACAAGCGAAGGGCTGCTCGCTCACCTCCGTGCGCGAACGCTTCCCGGATGTTGATGCCTTGCCAGCGACGAATCTGGCTGGCTCCTGCCAACGTTGGAATGCAGCAACTGCGGTGGTGGCGACCGAAATTCTTAGCGCGCGCTTTCCGATTAAGTCGGCACTGACCGCTGCGGCACTGCAAACCATCGATTGGCCGGGCCGCTGGCAGACCATTCAGCTCGCCGACAAAACCCTGATTCTCGATGCGTCGCACAATCCCGAGGGTTCCGAGATGCTCGACGAAAATCTAACCAAGCTGGTCGCACATTTGGGCACAAAGCCGATCATCGTCGCGGGTACTCTGGGCGAATTTCGTGCCCGCAGCCTGATGGCAGTCGTCAGCCACTACGCTAGCGAGCTACACCTACTCGCGCCCGACCAGTCGCGCGCGACTCCAACCAATGTACTCGATACCTGTATCCCGAATACGAATACAGCGCCAATTCACCATCAACTGCTCGAAGATATTTTCCCCGGCGTCGGCGTCTGCACCCTAGGCAAACCAGGTGACACTATCGTCGTGACAGGCTCGCTATATTTAATCGGTGAAGTGCTAGAGCGATTGACCTGCAAAGCACCGGTTCAACAGGGTATGTTACAGGACACGCCATAGAGAATTTTCTGCGCTCCTTGGGAGAGACGAGCTCCGCCTCGTCCGTTCAAGGGTTCGGTGCGCTGCCCCCGCAGACGGCGCGGAGGCCGTCCCTCCCAAGTAAGAACGAATGCTGGTCTCGCTCGCGCTAGCAAAAATCACTGCAACATCTTATTCAGCTCCAATATTGCCAAGCCCCCTGCGGCAGGTTTGAATAAATAAAAATGGCTGCCGACGATTATCAATTACTTCTACATCTCGGGTTTATTGTCATCACCGCGGCCACTTTTGCATTTGTCGGCAAGCTCATTCGCATGCCCACTATCGTCGGCTACATCCTCGCAGGCATCGTCCTCGGGCCAGTACTGCACCTCGTCGAACTGGACCATTCGCTTGAGCTTATTTCAGAACTCGGCATTGCCCTGCTGCTATTCTTGGTCGGCTTGGAGCTGAGCTTTGCAAAGGTCAAAGACCTTGGTCGCGTGGCACTCACCCTCGGCGGCATACAAGTAGTGCTCACTGCCACTGGCGGTATGCTGGTCGCTCATTTCATCGGCTTCAGCCCGATGGAGGCGATCTTCCTCGGCGGCACGGTCACCTTTAGCAGTACCGTGGTGGTGATCAAACTGCTCGATCAGAAGGGTGTGATGAACCGACTGTACGCGCGTATCTCGATCGCGCTCTTTCTCGCACAAGACATAGTGGTGATCGCGGCATTGACGGTGCTCACCGGCTTCGGTGGTTCGGAACCACTCGCGCTAATCGAGCTGCTGATCAATTTTGGCAAGGCCTTTGGCGGGATGGCCGTGCTGCTCATTCTGACACTGATTGCAGCACGCTATATGCTGCCAAGACCGTTCGCATGGGCGGCGCGCTCGCCCGATACGGTATTCATTTGGGCACTCTGCTGGTGCTTTGTCGTGGTGATTCTCGCACACCAATTTCACCTATCAGTGGAAATCGGGGCCTTCCTCGCTGGGATCGCGATCGCCCAATTACCGATCCACGAAGACCTACACCGCCGCCTGCACCCGCTGATGACTTTCTTCATCGCGATCTTTCTGGTGACCCTGGGAATTAAAATGGAGCTCAGTAGTTTTGCTGCGATCTGGCCCGCGGCCTTGGGTCTGAGCGCTTTCGTCTTATTGATCAAACCGATCATCGTGTTCAGTATTTTGGCTCGCATGCGCTTTAGCGAATACACCGCTTTTCAAACTGCCATTGCCACTGGGCAAGTCAGTGAGTTCGCCTTCATCCTGTTAGCTCTAGGAGCCACCACTGGACTGATCGGTGCCGACATCGTCGCACTGGGTGGCCTCGTCGGTATTACCACCATCGCACTCTCCTCCTATCTAATCATTCACAGTGAAGCTCTGTATGTCGTGATCGCCCGCACTGGTATCTTAAAGTTACTGCTCGCAAAACAGGAGCCCGACAGTGAGATGCTGCACCACCGCAAGGATCACATCATCGTAGTCGGCATGAATGCGCTCGGCCGTGAAATCGTCAAACAACTGACAGTGCGTAACGAACGTGTGCTCGCGATCGACACCGACCCAAAGAAGCTCGAAGGGCTCGGCGGCGCCGACCTCTTAATCGGCAATGTCGAATATCAATCCGTGGTCGAAGAGGTCGGCCTGCGCGAAGCGCGGCTGGTGGTGTCGGCCCTGCAAATCGAGGACACCAACCATTTGCTCGCCTACCGCTGTCGCTCAGCCAGCGTACCCTGTGCAATCCATGCGTTCGATCTCTCAGTGGTCAATGACCTGCTCGATCTTGACACCACTTATCTGATGATGCCAGCTGCCGACGGCATATTACAGCAACGCCAGCTTATGCAGCAGCAAGGGATTTTTAAGTTATGAACGGCGTCTGCATACTTCTCATCGCAGCTGCCATCGCCTTCGGCTTGGCAAAGCTGCTACGTCTGCCGCCGATCCCGCTGTTGATATTGGTCGGGGCAGGCTTGCACGAACTCGTCGACTTTTGGCAGATCGCAGTGCCCGAAGACCTGCTCAGCAACATGATGGAGCTCGGCTTAGCGGTACTGGTTTTTACCGCAGGCGTCGATCTGAGCCCACGCCGTATGCTCGGCCGCACACGCTCGATCATCATCGTGGCGACGGTGCAATTCCTGATTCTCGGACTGGCCGGCGGGCTCACCGCCTTCGCCCTGGGCTATGACCTAACCACCGCGCTTTACCTCGGCTGCGGGCTCTCAGCCAGCTCGACCTTGGTAGTGGTGCGTCACTTGCAACGTCGCCGCCAAATGTTCGAGCCCTTTGGGCGATTGGTGCTCGGTGTGCTATTGGTCCAAGACCTGTTCATCATTTTAATCATGGTGGCGCTGCTCAAGGCTCCCGATGGACTGCTTGAGAGCTTCTACGCACTCACCCGCGCGATCGGGCTCGGTTGCGTGGCGGTCGGCATCCACCGTTGGTTTGTGCCTTGGATCACACGGCGCCTCAAACTCGACGACGAAGAATTAATGCTCGGTGCACTCGGCATCTTATTCATATTTTGCGGACTCGCTCATTTACTCAAGCTACCCTTCCTAGTCGGCGCGTTCTTTGCCGGATTCTCGATCTCCGCCTTTCCGATGAACGGACTGGTGCGCGGGATGCTCGGCTCGCTCTCGAGCTTCTTCCTCGCACTGTTCTTTATAAGCGTTGGCGCCGCGCTCACGCTTCCACAGGGCGACATGCTCTGGCACAGCTTGATCTTCATCATCGTATTGATCGTGGTGACCGTCGGGCTGGTCTCAGTGACGGCCGAGGCCGTGGGCTATTCGACACGCGCCTCCATCGAGGCCGGCATCCTCCTTTCACAGACCAGTGAGTTTTCGCTGCTGCTCGCCCTCACTGGCATGGCTTCCGGACAAATCAGCGGCGAACTGTTTTCAATGATTACGCTGATCACCGTGAGCACGATGACACTTACCCCACTGATATCGCGCGAAAAGATCGCATGGTCACTGATGAAACTTCACCCTCGCTATCGCCGCGGCGAATTAGACTGCGCAACATTACAGGACCACGCCGTGTTACTCGGCTACGGACGTGCAGGCCACCAAACGCTGCAAGCATTTAAAGAACACGACATTCCCGTAATTGTGATCGACGACGATGCCGCCGTCATCCGCAAACTGATTGCCGCCGACGTGCGCTGTATCCAAGGCGACGGTTCCAATAAGCGCCTATTAAAACAAGCGAATTGCCGCGAAGCCAAAGTCGTGATTTGTTCAATGCGCCGCACCCGCGACTCGAAGATCGCGTTGGATTATTTAAAAAAACATCCCACCAAGGTCTTCATTCGTACCTTCGAACCAGAAGAAACCGCATTTGTCAAAAACTCTGGCGGCTACCCAATCGAAACCGCGCGCGCCTCAGCACATACGATGATCGAGTGGTTGGATGTAAATTTGCGGGCCGGATAATTCATCAGGAGGCGGCCACTCATCGATCGCCAGATTACAGTGGCAATAGCGGGATCAACCCGCTCGCTACAAAATCGTAGCGACTGGCTTTATGCCAGGAGTCGACAAAGCCGGGTGATGCTGATCAATTAACACGGCGACAGAGGGCCGGAGCTACAAATCAAGCAACATCGCTTCCCTGTATCCAGACACAAAAAAGCGGCGGGGCACTATCGCCTCACCGCTTTGAAAATTAATTCTGTCGCTTCCGCTTAGCTCGCGTGCTTCGCAACCAGTTTGTAGAAATCAACGAAAAGTGCATCGGCATCGTTCGGCCCAGGGGCCGCCTCGGGGTGATACTGCACCGAGAAGACCGGCTTGTTTTTGAGGCGCAAGCCTTCGACCGTCTCGTCATTCAAGTTAATCTCAGTGACGATCGCGTCCGCAGCTTCCAACTCTTCGCGCGTCGAAGCAAAGCCGTGGTTTTGCGCGGTGATCGACACTTTGCCGGTCTCGAGATTCTTCACTGGTTGATTACCGCCACGATGGCCGAATTTGAGCTTAAAAGTCTTCGCGCCGATCGCATGCGTGATGATTTGGTGACCGAGGCAGATGCCGAATGTTGGGTAATGCTCGATTAACTCTTTCACAGTCGCGTGTGCATAATCGACAGCACCTGGATCACCGGGGCCGTTGGAAAGAAAGACGCCGTCTGGCTGGATCGCCTTGATTTCGTCAGCAGTTGCAGTTGCAGGGAACACATACACATCGAAACCGTGGTGCTGAAGCTTGCGGTAGATCGAAAACTTTGCGCCGAAATCCATAGCCGCCACTTTGTAGCGCTTCGTCGGCGCGTCGGCGCTGAGTAGATGCGTGCCAGGCACGGTGAAAGGAGTAGATTGCAGAGCTTCGGGGTCCCACTGGTAGGCTTCCTTCGCAGTGACTTCTTTGACGAAATCGACGCCGACGAGGCCGCCAAAGTCCTTGGCCTTCTGCACTGCTTCTTCGTCTGATATATCTTCGGTGCTAATACAGGCCTTGAGCGCACCCGAAACGCGGAGCTTCTTAGTGATCGCACGTGTATCCACGCCTTCGATACCGGGAATACCCGCCGCGGCGAGGTAGTCTTGGATCGAAGTATTACTGCGCCAATTACTAGAAACAGGGCTGACTTCGCGGACGATGAAACCTTTGACCTTTGGGCCGTCAGACTCGACGTCGTCCGGGCAAATGCCGTAGTTACCGATCTGCACCGCAGTCATGGTGACGATTTGCGAGAAGTAAGACGGGTCGGTCAGGATCTCCTGATAACCGGTCATACTAGTGTTAAAGCAAGCTTCCCCTACATTCGTTGCCTGCGCACCAAAAGCGCGGCCACGGAAAATCGTTCCGTCTTCAAATGCAATAATTCCTGTTTGAGTCGTTTTAGCCATGTTAACGGATGAGCAAAAAGAGAATCCCGCGCCATGCAAATCAAAAGCAAAGGGCAATTGCGGTTCTGTTCGAATTTACTTGAGGATTCCAAAAATCGTAGGGGCGAGGCTTGCCACCCCCGCCCTATTCACAAGAGCCAATCAGACCAGCGGGCGTGGCAAGCCTCGCCCCTACCAAATTACCACGCAACCGATTCGAAACCAGTACCCCGCTTCACCACTACTGATTCAGCTCAATACCCCGCGAAGGCTAGCCATTGCCTGATCCGCAGCGTCGAGTTGTACCCAATAAATCATGTCGCGGCACTTTTTCTCATTCGTGATCAGGCCTGCTTGACGAAGAATTCGCAAATGGTGCGACGTTGCTGGCTGCGACAAGCCAATACGCTCTGCAATCTTAGATACATTACAGGTAATTTCGCAACTTGGCTCGGATGGTAAAATCTTCAAGATCTGCAAGCGCACCGGATCGCCGAGCGCCCACAGCTGCTTGGCAAGCGCGTCGAGATCTGTTTCCGGTGTTGGCATTGACATATTTAAGTATATGAATACATAGATTGAATTATTCCGCAAGCCGGAACTCTAAAGCTCCACCAGACTTTGTTCCTTCACTTGCCCAATGGGCATCCAGTTCAATCACCCTTCACTTCGTTTCGGGCAAATCGTTCTGATTTACCATCTACGCGCTACTCGAGCTTCGTCCCACCTTTCCACCTAACCACTTTCATACTTCCTCACTCATGTATCCAAACGACTCTCTCTCAAATTGGCATCGCGGCCAAGGGCACTGGCCTGATGTATCGGCCGAGCTCTGGCAGGACTGGAAGTGGCAGCTCAAAAACCGTATCACTTCGCTGGAACAGCTGGAGCGATACCTCGAACTGACACCTGAGGAGCGGGCGGGCTGTCTGTTTGCCAAGGACAAACTGGCACTGGCGATCACACCTTACTTTTTCAACCTGATCGACCCGAACGATCCAAACGACCCCGTGCGCCGACAAGTCGTGCCACATGCGGGCGAGATGGAAACCGCACCCGAGGAGTTGCTCGACCCCGTCGGCGAAGAAAACACCAAACCAGTCGATGGCATCGTGCACCGCTATCCAGACCGTGTACTGTTTTTAGTGACCGACCGCTGCGCGGCGTATTGCCGCTATTGTACGCGCAGCCGACTCGTCTCCAACGCGCAAGATTACAACTTTCACCCCGAGTTTGAGAGTGGACTGGAATACATTCGCACGCACCCCGAAATTCGCGATGTACTGCTCAGCGGCGGCGATCCGCTGCTCCTCTCCGACAAGAAGCTCGACTACCTGCTCGGCGAGCTACGCAAGATTCCACACCTCGAATTCATCCGTATTGGTTCACGGATTCCAGTGTTTTTGCCACAGCGCATCACACCTGCACTGTGCGAAATCTTCAAAAAACACGGCCCAATCTGGCTCAGTATCCACGTCAACCACCCGAGCGAGTGTAGCCACGAACTACGCGATGCCTGCGAACGGCTGTCTTTCGCGGGCGTGCCGATCGGCAATCAGTCGGTGCTGCTCAAGGATGTGAACGACGAGGCGAAAACGATGAAGTCACTGATTCACCGCCTCTTAATGATGCGTGTGCGCCCCTACTATCTGTATCAATGCGACCTGATAACGGGCAGTGCACACCTCCGCGCCGATGCCCGTAAAGGGATTGAAATCATTCGTTCACTGCGTGGACACACCACTGGCTATGCGATTCCGCAATTCGTGATCGATGCACCCGGCGGCGGCGGCAAGATCCCAATCAACCCGGAATACGTGAAAGAAGTGACTGATACGGAAATTATTATGCACAATTTCCAAGGCCAGGAGTATCGCTACCCGCTGATAAATTCCGCCGAACACCCTGTCGATACACGCGCGCCGTCCCTCGACCCGATCTTAGTCTAAACGACGCAAAAGTCACACAGTCGTAACACTCGTGTCCGTTTTTAACATTGCGGTTCGTCGTGCAGCGGCTTTTCTCTGAGCTTTCTCGCCAATTAAACCAGAGACAATTAGATGACTACATTTTTTGCGATTTTCGGCGCCCTCGGGCTCTTCCTCTACGGAATGAAAGTAATGAGCGAGGGCCTACAGAAGGTCTCTGGCGAAGGCCTCCGCGCGCTCATTCGTAATATGACGCGCAATCGCTTCTCTGGCATTGTCAGCGGCACACTGATGACGACCTTGGTGCAATCCTCCAGTGCCACCACCGTCATGATCGTCAGCTTCGTCAACGCACGGCTGCTGACACTGACCGAGTCGATCGGCATGATCATGGGCGCCAACCTCGGCACCACTACCACGTTTTGGATCGTCGCCTTCTTAGGCTTCAAATTCAGCCTCGCCAAAATTGCCCTGCCCTGCGTCGGGATTGGCGTGGCGATGATCTTCTTCAAGCGTCCTAAGGTGCGTGACTCAGGTGAAGCCCTGATCGGCTTCGGGCTGTTATTCCTCGGCTTGAGCTTACTGAAAAAAGCCGTGCCGGACGTTAAATCAAATCCCGAAATATTCTCTTTCCTACAGGATTGGAGTGACTTCGGCATGGGTGCGGTTCCCATTTTCTTTATATTTGGCATCATTCTCACTGTCGTCGTACAGTCGTCTTCAGTCGCAGGTGCGATCACACTGACACTCGCCGCCAAGGGCTGGATCGGCTACGAACATGCGGCAGCCATCGTCCTCGGCGAAAACGTCGGGACTACGATTACCGCCAACCTCGCCGCGATGACAGCCGGTGTCGAAGCCAAACGTGCGGCTCGCGCCCACTTCCTGTTTAACATAGTCGGCGTGCTCTGGATGATTCCATTGTTTGGCTTCTTTGCTGGTTTTATCGACAAAATTACACCAGGCGATGCCAATGATCCCGCCTATACACTCTACCACCTCGCGCTGTTCCACTCGATGTTCAACTTGACCAATATTTGCATACAGGTCCCGTTTGTAAAGCAGCTCGCACAAGTCGCCACCAAGATGGTTCGCAAAAAAGAAGGATCTTCCGAAGAAGGCGAACACATCACTTACCAAGCGCCCAATTTACCACAAACGGGTGAGATCAACCTCGCCGAAGCAGAGCGTGAGATCAGGGGCATGGCCGAACTCACGCAAGTGATGTTCCGAGGCTTTAACGAAGTTTACGAAAACCCCGACAAGGACCTTTCAGTACGCGTCAAAGAACTCAAGGCAATGGAAGAGCGCAGCGATCGGCTCGCCTTCGACATCACCCAATATCTGATCTACTGCACCTCTTCTGAGCTCAGCCGCGAGCGCCTGAATGAGGTAACCGTGATGCTTCGCGTTATCTCTGAGCTCGAAGAAATTTGCGACTGTGCCTACAACCTCGTGAGACTTGCCCAGTTGAAATACAACAAGCAGCGCGTCCTTCCCGAAGGCACACAAGAGGCGATACGCAATTTCTGCGGGCCAGTAGACCAGTTTATGACTTTCTACATCGAAAGCCTCACCAAGAAGGTCACCATGGCTGACATCGAAATCGCGCAACAGCTCGAAGACACCATCGATGCCTCTCGTAAGAAACTTCGCAAGGAGGCGGTGCGCCGCATGAGCGACCAGGCAAACATCAAGTCTGAGATGCTCTACATCGACATCCTCAACAATATCGAAGGTATCGGCGATCACTCGCTCAACATTCTAAAGCTGCTCGGTCAGATCGACTAATGCTGCGCGGCCCGGTTGGGCGCGAGCAGACCACCGTAGCGAGCGGCTTGATTCCGCGATCCGTCCTGAGTAAAACCGCATACGCTGGCGGTGCAGCGTCTCGATGCCCGCACAACACCAGCGGACATCGAGACGATATCTCTCCGGCAGAGAGTCAACTCGTGGAATATGATTCTATCCAACGTAGCGGGAGGGACGACCTCCGCGTCGTCCGCATTGCTCGCAGCGAACGGGTTGACCCGTTATTATGCTCAGGAGTGCCCTCCATTCTGGCATAAAGCCAGTCGCTACACCGCGCTACGTGCCCGGCCCCCGCAAAATCAAGCGCACCGCATCGAGCCGCAAGTGCGCCTTGGCAATATGCCGCGTCACATCAGTGATCACATTCTCGGCGATTTTGATCTCCTGCTCACGGACATTCGGATTCACCTTACGCAGCTCCTTTAAGCGCTTGGCCTCACCATCCAAGCGCGCATGCGCCTCTGTCATGGCAGTCTGCAGTAAGGCCGACTTCTGCTCGCGCGCATGTCCACGGGCCGCCTTGAGCATCTCCGGCACGAGGGCCTGCAGCAATTCAGGATTCTGCTTCAAGCGGAAGGCCTCCTCATCACGCGCGTGTTTGTTGACCAAGGCATGGCCATAATCCGACGAGCAGTCCTGCCCAGCCATATCGACCACGATACGCACGGGCGTGGGCGGCAAGAAGCGATCCACATGCAGCCGTGCCGGCGCCACGCTCTCTAATACAAACACCGCCTCAATTAAAATTGGCGGCGCATCCACCGAGTTGCCGGCCCAGACCACGATCGAGCTATTGCCCTTCTCTGAGCTCAGTACCAAATCAATCGAGCCACGCACCATCGGGTGATCCCAGGTCAGAAAGCCGATGTCCTCGCGCCCCAAGGCCCGCTTACGATCACAAGTCACTATTAACCCCTCTTCCGGTAATCCCGGAAAGGAGTCAGTAAACATTTGTCCTGGCGACAAGTGATAGCTGCGATCCTCGATATCTTCCACGGTCACGCCGAAGTGATCAAAGATGCGGTTCATGAATTGATCCAGCGTGCGATCGCCATCTTGCACACGAATATGACCCACCAAGTCACTGGCTACCTCTTCGCGAAATGAGTTGAGCGCAATCAAGCGGTCCTGCCCCTGCCCCAACCTCGCCTCCAGCTCTTTGCGGAAGCTGCGACTGTCCTCAATCAACGCGTCCGCTTGTTTTAAAATCGCCGGATCACCCTCGTGATACACTGGTCCGAGCGCTCGAATCGACGCACCAAATTTTTCCAAATATGCGTAGCCGCCCTTAAGCGAATGCTCGATACCATCGATGCCTTCATGGTGCCAACGCATCAACAACTCCGTGCAGCTATGCTCCAAATACGGCAAATGCACCTTAATCGTTTCCGTCTGTCCGATACGATCGAGTCGGCCGATGCGCTGCTCCAGTAGTTCTGGATTCAACGGCAGATCAAACAGCACGAGGTGATGCGCAAACTGGAAGTTGCGCCCCTCACTACCGATCTCGGAACAGAGCAGTATCCGCGCGCCGTCTGCCTCGGCAAACCACGCCGCATTGCGGTCGCGCTTCACCAAGGTCAGATCTTCGTGAAACACCGCCGCCTTGACATTAATCTCTTCACTCAATGCCTCAAAAATCGCCAGTACTTTTTCCTTGGTGCGACAAATCAACAATACCTTCTCGTCGCCCAGTTCTCGCAGTAAATCGGCCAGCCATTTAATCCGCGGTCCATGTCGATAGTCCACCGGCTCCTCAGCCTCCGCAGCGGTCGCATCCAAATCAAATTCATGCAATAACCGCGCCTGCAGTTCTTGCTCGGAGAGCATCTTGCGCGGACTGAGTTGTTGCGGCATCGCCTTGCGCTCTGGAAAACCGACCAACGAGTCACGCGAATTTCGAAAAATTACACGTCCCGTGCCATGGCGATCCACCAACTCATCAAGTAGCGCCTTGCGATCCTTCAAGCGCGCAGTAAATTCGTCATCCGAATACTCCTCAAACACCGCGCGCAGAAACGCACTCTCAGGCTTCGTCAATTTATTACCATTTAGCAACTTGCCTGCCACCGCAGCGACTTCCGTATAGTTCGCTTGCTCTTCCTTAAATATATCCAAATCAGGGTAGCGCTCTGGATCGAGCAAACGCAGGCGCGCAAAGTGCCCCTCGGCGCCGAGCTGTTCCGGCGTCGCCGTCAATAACAACAGGCCATGACTCTTGCGCGTCAGCGCCTCGACCAGTTGATACTCAGGACTCACCACTTCCGGCGTCCATTCGAGGTGGTGTGCTTCATCCACCACCAACATATCCCACTTCGCATCGGTCGCATGCTGAGCCCAGCGCTCGTCCGCCAGCAAGGTACTGATGCTGCAGATCACCAACTGCTCCGACATAAACGGATTTGCATCCGGCTCAGAATCTAGGATCGACTGACAACGGTCGGCATCAAACAAATGAAACCACAGATTAAAACGCCGCAGCAGTTCAATGAACCACTGGTGCACCAACGTCTCCGGCAACACGATCAACATGCGCTCCGCGCGTCCCGTCAAATGTAGACGGTGCAAAATCAAACAAGCCTCAATCGTCTTTCCCAGCCCCACTTCATCCGCCAACAACACGCGCGGCATGTAGCGATTGGCCACTTCTGCGGCGATGTAAAGTTGGTGCGGAATCAGGTCGATGCGTCCACCCGCAAAGCCAGCCACATCCGACTGCCGCATCGCATGCTGGCGCGCAATCGTCTCATAGCGCAGCGCAAACGCAGCCGATTGATCGATCTGGCCGCCGATCAAGCGATCCTCTGGCTTACTGAAGCTGATCGTATCCGCCAGCTCCGCCTCAGGCACCTCCACGCCAGCGCCGACATAGGTCAGCAGTCCATCCTCATCACGCACCGATTCGACTAAAACAGTTGCGCCGCCTTGCGAATGGATCGTGTCGCCGACGCGAAACTCGACCCGCTTAATCGGCGCATTCGCCGGAGCATACATGCGCGCTTCACTAGCCGCGGTAAAAATGAGCCGTATTTGATGCCGCGAAACCGACTCCAAAATGCCCAACCCGAGTTCCGGTTCTGTCTCGCTGATCCAGCGCTGTCCGATCTTAAAATCTGCCATCGCGGAACCGTCGACCAGCAAACAGCCCTTGTCAAAGGGAAGATTTGAAAACTCGCCACTAATCAGATCGTGCCGGCCTAGCTCGCACGGCTGGCTCAAATGATACACTCGTCTTGGACAAATGAAGGGCAGGTTGATTGAATCGACCGCTTCGCTAGAGAAGGAAGCGATGATTAGGGCGAGGAGGTTTGTTTGAGCGATTGCACTCTGCGAGTATAGTAAAGCGCGATCGGAGCGTGGGCGACTGCTCACATAGATACTCCGCTGAGGTGCAGGAAGGCGAGTCGCCCTCCTCTACTTTTTCCAACTGATCGAAGCTAAGTCAATTTCGAGGTGCCTCAGGCCAAGTGAAGATCAAGCGATTATGTTCGCCGATCAAACGCCGAACTCACGTCGCAGGACCTTATCCAACAGCCAACACTACCTTCAAAATCGCGACGGCGACACTGCTGAAAGTCTCAGAAAAATGACAAACTGCAAAAGCATTTTTAAGCAGTGACTCACTGCAAATATACGTGAATACAATCAAGCACGTACAACTCGCTCAGACGATTTACAGGTAATTTACAGATGCTTTTTTTCGCGACGAGTCAGCCCTGAGCCCAGTGTAGATCAGCAGTACAGCAGCAATGATGAAATTCGCTTGTTGCCGCAGAGCCTTTCTTGGTTCCGGGTTACCAAGCGGCTATTGACATCACTCAGTCTACTCCCACTTGATGATCATTGTGAGGACGATGCTCAAAACTAATACTTTTTTATTTATGAAAAATTATATGCCTAAAAGCCTGCTTATTTTCTCCCTGCTTTTTATATCTGGTTGCGCAGTCTCTAGCTACAAATCGCAAAGCCCACAGGCAGACAAAGCACTTGCCCAACAATACGCGGAGAAAACAATTAAAATCGCGATGGGAGACTTACATCTCCCAGATCAATATTTAGTCTGGATTCATCCTAGCGCTCACTATGCAGATCAAACTCTGCATGAGCTACTGACCAGAAAATTGCTTGGAGAAGCAGCAGCTAATGCACTTAAATTATCAGGGGACATCATAAAAAATTCTCCGCTCAATATTCAATCTTACAAAATACTCCAATCGAAGATCTCTACTCCAAGAGACGGCTGGCATGTCGTGAGCTTAAAGACAGAATTAATCACCGCGCCGAATCAAACGACCAAAGCAGATTTTAAAATCATCGTTACGACGGAGCCCAATGCACATATAATTAGCTGCGAAATCTTTGTTTGATGCTCCAGCCCAAAGAGGGGCAAACGCTGATTAACTATGGGTAAAGGAGGGAGGGCGACTCGCCCTCCTTTGCAGCAACACAGCAGGCCGGC
>JAQXBA010000081.1 GCA_029252625.1 Opitutia bacterium
GGGGAACGACATTGTCGTTGTTCGAGATTAAAGTTCTAGTAGAGAGTTTACTTCTACTGTGCGGGACGACTTTGTCCTTATTCAAGGAGGGCGCGTTGTGCACAGTTCGAGTTTCTAGGTTTTGTTCTACTTGAGCGACTTCCTCAAGCCGTAAAGCATTCTGCTGATTTCACGGCACTCCGCAATCAATGCATCAGCTTTGTCGACATCAAATTCGTTAATCTCTTTTGCTATCATGATCTGAGTCATTAGCTCAGCACAGGATCCGCTTGAATAGCTAATGAAATTAGCAAATTCTTTCGGCCCTTTGCGCTCAGCACCTTCCGCAATATTCGAAGGGATCGAAATTGCACTGCGCATCATTTGATCCTTCAAGCCATAGTTCTTCGAAGTTGATAGCATATTGATGACCTGCACGGCCAAATCCTTAGATCCCTGCCAAACCTGTAAATCTTCAAATGAACTCATGCTTTTTAACGGCTGCGCCGTTGTTCGAGTTGTGCGCTTACGCGCAGTTCGAGGATTTTAGTTCCAGTTCAGAGTTAATGCACTCGAACTAACAACTAGAACTAGAATCCTCCGACTGCCCTAACCGATCCAACTTGTAGTCGCCGCTTAAAATGCGATCCGTCCACTCTCGGTTGTCTAAATACCACTTCACAGTTTTGCGGAAGCCGCTCGCGAAGTCTTCTTTGGGCTCCCAGCCGAGTTCGTCGCGGATCTTTGTTGGATCGATCGCGTAACGCATATCGTGACCTGGTCTGTCAGTTACGAAAGTTATCAAACTTTCGTAACTGACCGAGTTCGAGTCGGAACCGCTACGCGGTAGTTCGAGTTGTGGGCTTTGATTCCCGCCATTACTAGAACTGAAAACTGGAGACTCGAACTTTGCATCCGAAGGATGCAACTCATCCATCAGGGAACACAAAGTGCGCACCAGCTCGACATTTTGCCGCTCGTTGTTGCCGCCGATGTTATAGGTCTCGCCGACGCGGCCTTTGGTGAGGACGGTGTGGAGCGCTTCGGCGTGGTCGGTGACATACAGCCAGTCACGGATGTTTTCGCCTTTGCCATACACCGGAATCGGCTCGCCGCGGAGGCATTTGAGAATCACCACAGGAATCAGCTTTTCTGGAAATTGATACGGGCCGTAATTATTCGAGCAATTGGTGACCAATACTGGCAGGCCGTAGGTGTCGGCCCACGCGCGTGCAAGGTGATCGGACGCCGCCTTCGAGGCGGAATACGGGGAGTGTGGATCGTAGGCATGCGTCTCGGAAAAGCCGGGGGCGTCGGGCGCGAGGGAGCCGTAGACTTCGTCGGTTGAGACATGAAGAAATCGAAAATTCGATTTCTTTATATCGTTCGAGTTATCAGTTCGAGTTTCTAGTTCACTGACTGAGCACTGAGCTACCCCAGAACGATCCCCTTGAGGCTCCTCACTCGAACTGGTAACTCGAACACCATCTTCCAGCGATCTCCAATACTGGAGACTCGCCTGGAGCAGGTTAAACGTGCCGACGATATTGGTCTGAATGAACTCACCGGGGCCATCGATCGAGCGATCGACATGGCTCTCGGCTGCGAGGTGCATGACCGCGTCGGGCTGGTGCTTTTCGAACACAGCACTGAGCGCTGCGGCATCGCACAGATCGACTTGCTCGAAGGTGTAGTTCGGATTGCCGTCGAGGTCGGCGAGCGACTCGGCGTTGCCGGCATAGGTCAGCTTATCGAGATTGATGACAGATTCGCCTTTCTCTTCAACGAGTAGACGAACAAGATTAGATCCGATGAAGCCGGAGCCTCCTGTGACTAGTATTTTCATATTGATCTAATTAATGCACCATTAGAGCTGTTGCGCGAAATATTCGATCGTCTTCTTCAGGCCGGCTTCAAGTTGCACCTTCGGCTCCCAGCCTAGGACTGCTTTGGCCTGAGTAATATCTGGCTGGCGTTGCTTGGGGTCGTCTTCTGGCATCGGGCGATAGACGATCTGTGACTTACTGCCGGTCAGCTCGATAACCTTTTGCGCGAGCTCAAGAATGGTGAATTCGCCTGGGTTGCCGATATTCATCGGCCCGATGACTTGGTCCTGATTCATCAGGCCGACAAAGCCTTCAATCAAATCATCGACGTAGCAGAAGGAGCGTGTCTGCTGGCCTTCGCCATAGACGGTGATGTCCTGCCCCTGCAGCGCTTGCACGATAAAGTTAGAGACCACGCGGCCGTCATCGGCCAGCATGCGCGGACCGTAGGTATTAAATATACGGACGACGCGAATATCGACCTGGTTCTGACGGTGGTAGTCAAAGAACAGGGTCTCGGCGCAGCGCTTGCCTTCGTCGTAGCAGGAGCGGATGCCAATGGTGTTGACGTTGCCCCAATAACTTTCCGGCTGCGGGTGCACGCTCGGGTCGCCATAGACCTCGGATGTGGAGGCTTGAAAGACGCGGGCATTCACTCGCTTGGCCAAGCCGAGGCAATTGATCGCGCCCATGACCGAGGTCTTGGTGGTCTTGATCGGATTGTGCTGGTAATGCACCGGCGAGGCCGGGCAGGCTAGATTGTAGATCTGGTCGACTTCCAACTTGAACGGATCGACCACATCGTGACGCATCAGTTCGAAATACGGATTGTCAAGTAAGTGCGTGATATTGCACTTACGGCCGGTAAAGAAGTTGTCCATACAGACCACTTCGTGTCCCTCGAGGAGGAGACGTTCAGAAAGATGGGAGCCGAGAAAACCGGCGCCGCCAGTGATTAAAATACGCATATGAAAATCGAAGGTAGAAGTGCCAGCAGAGCTGGCGCGCGAAAGTATGAAGGTCTTTAATGGGATGGCGAAACCCTGCGAGGGCGGGCTGCGCTGGAATGCCAGCAGAGCTGGCGCGATATCTAAAGTGCTTGCGGTCGACACGAAGGTCAACCCTCCCTAACATCTAAACACGCTACCGCCATTGGTCGGGCGGAAAAACGCGACGAAAATGATGCCGGATCGGCTAGAATTGCGCGGGGCTCCATGAGGAGAATGCCTTAGCACTGAGAGAGATATGGAGCATTCAGCCGCTTTGTTCAAGAAAAAATGAACAAAGTGAATGATGAGGTTTAGGAGGGTGGAGGCCTGACAATAGGAAAGCTGACTTAAGACGGTCAATGGAACAGTCGATTCTGCGGCTGAAGCTGCTCGGTCGACACGGGGGTTGGGGGTGCCTCTGGGTCTTGGGTAGTGAGTCTGTCAGTGCAGTGGTCGCGCAGAGGCGCGGGCTGAATTGATGAGATGCGCTGGCGATCGAGCTGCTCCCCGATCTGACGATCGAGGCCACGGTGGGCTGGCTCTGCTCCCCCGATCTGACGATCGAGGCCACGGTGGCGATCGATCTGCTCCCCGATCTGACGATCGAGGCCACGGTGGGCTGGCCCTGCGGATGCGGACGACTGGAACCTGAGGGAGGAGAAAGCAGACCTGAAAGTTGCTGGTATTGAGGCGGACGACGCGGAGGTCGTCCCTCCCGCGGCGTGAAATGTAGGCATCCAGGAGGTCGTCCCTCCCGCAGTTCATCCAGTCTCAGCTTTGTTGCTGCGGATTACCCCTGACTCATTTTATTCCCCGATTCGCCGAGCTCATTCCCCCTTCGGCGGAACTTTCAGTATTTCCCCTCGGCGGCGCTCAGAAGCATCTTCGCACTGTCGTGCTTCGTCAGCCCTCTCTCACCCTACCCTAATACGTCGGGCGATACAGGTTTCTGGCCTTTTGACGTCTATAATCAGTGGCTTGTTTGGCAGTCGAATCAAATGCCATCGGGCTACCGTTGATCTCTTCCCACTTGCCGCGGGCAAGTACCAAGGCCTCTGCAGCAATATCGGCAACCTGGGAAAATTGGCTTTCAGAGAACTGTTCTTTTTCCGCGTAAAGTAGCAGGGCCACACTGACCTCGCCGTGTGACTCATGCGATTCCTGCCATAAAAGATCGAGGTCCTCATGCGCCGTATTCGGCACATAAAAGTCGCGGGTCTCCGCGCCCATGGTTAATTCGGCGCGGCAAAATCCCATCTTCTTTAACACAAAGCGAAAGTCTGACCACAGATGGACGGCACTGTCGGCTCGCTCGGCTTCGACCACTAGCCAATTCTTTAAATACAGCGCATTGCGAGTATCTTGGCGTGATTGCAAGGAGTCAGTCAGCAAAATTTGTAGGCTATCTACGGAAATCTTTTGCCCGCGCAGGGCAAATATGACGATGATAAACACAAAGCCTAGGAAGAGTGGCAGATAACGCCCACGATCCGCAAAGACCAGCACCCCGCCGACGAGTGCAAACAAGGAAATCGCATACAGCACCAACACGGTATTACGACGCGAAAGGCCAGAGCCCATCAGACGATGGTGAATATGGCCACGATCTGGGCGAAACAGTGGCAAGCCTTTGAGCCCTCGACGCAACAGCGCGAAAGCGACATCCACAATCGGCAACGCCAGCGCCAGCATAGGTGCAATCAACGCGGCGAGCACCGCACCTTTTTCAGAATTCATTAGCGACAGCGCCGCAATCACATAACCGATCATATACGCACCGGAGTCGCCCATATAACACTTCGCAGGGGGGAAATTATGAAATAAGAAGCCCAGAATTGCGCCAATCATCCCCAGTGCTAAAATCGAAGAAAAGATGATCGCATGCTGATAACCTAAATAAGCGAGCAAGGCCATGAGCATCAGTCCGACGCCCCCAGCGAGTCCGTCCAAGCCATCGATCAAGTTAATCAGATTCATAATCGCGACGAACCAGCCGATGGTCAGCACAAAGCTGATCAACTCATGGTCCACCCTGGTTGCCGTGAACGGGATCATAAAACTATCAATCGACAGCCCGCACTTGTAGGCAGCCACCGCGATCAAGATCTGCGCCAGCAGCTTAAGCTTCGCGCCGAGCGGGCGGAAGTCGTCGATGAAGCCCAGCATAAACGCTGCCACGGCACCCCCGACCACCGCAAAGTGCATGATGGTCTGATTATCGGACGCATTGAGCTGAAAGAAGCAGAGCAGATAGGTCAGCCCAAAACCTGCGGCGATCCCGATCCCGCCGATTCGGGGAATGACTCCAACATGCGTGTGATGATGCTGCCGATCAGCATTGCCGGCTTGGCCTAAGCCGGTCGCTAGCAAACAATGGATGACGAGCCATGAGGTAAAGCAACCAAGCAAGATGAAGAATAATAAGGGAAAAAGCACGGTGATTGTTTGGCAGAGATTACACGCGGATAGCAATGCTATAACCACTGGCTTGGTTTAAATATTCTAGGGCTGCGGCGAAGTGCCCGCGGCGGTTGCGAGTAATTGTTATCGCAGAATAAGACCGTTCACGACAAACCCTCGATCAGATAATATCTGATTGAGACTCATTGCGCTGATTAAAAAAGTTAGCGCCGCCAAGCGCCGCCATCACAATCGGCATGAGTTTTTGCATGCGCCCCAGCCAGGTGCGCAAGGTGTTGATCCGCTGTGCGGCGTGTATCCGCACAGCTGGATCTGCTTCAGATTCGATCAGTGCCGCGATTGCGTCCAGACGCCCGCCACCTGACTGTAAATTCGGCGCAAATTGATCGCGCACAAAGCCGTGCACTAGACGCTTCATAGACAGCTCGGGATGATAATGATCTTTTCGACTCCCTGGCACATACTGCACCTCGACGGCACCAAGTTGGCGCAACAGTTTCAGGCCTTGACTGACCGAACCTCGACTAATGCCGAGCCGCGCGACCAATACATCAAAGGTCTGCGGCGCTGGGGCACAAAACAAGCAGCCGTAAATTTCACCCACCGAACGCGGTAAACCGATCAAACTGGCGGCGCGAATAAACACTTCGATTGTCGCACTTTCCCATGGCGATAAGCCTATCGGTGCGGGTGTCGAATCTGTGCGCTGAGTTTCCATGTTGCAAAGAAAACGTTATTAAACGAGCGGCCCCACTTTTGTTCAAGTTTTTTTGAACAAAATAAACTGAGCGCCGCGCGCGGAGTGAGGACTGCGCTGGAATGAGCGAAAACCAGATGCGCTGAATGGAAGTGAGTGGTGCGTTGACAGTGGCCTCGTAAAAGACTGCGTGTCACGCGGCTCTGCTGCGGCTGCCAAAGTAGACGCGGCTTGCAGCCGCTTGCTTGCAATACCCCCTCTCAAAAAAAGGTTTTTCGTCAATAGCAGGAGCAACAGCGCTCTTAGCACGATTGTGCCGGTTATTCCGCGAGGGAGGGTCGATCTCCGTGTCGACCGCGAGTACTTTAGGGATCACCTGAAAAATATAAGATTCACTGCGAGCTGATAGACATTCTAGCCGGTCGGCATCGATACCGGACGACGCGGAGGTCGTCCCTCCCCGATCACTCCTCTAGCACTACAACTAAGGCGCAGCCGGCTTACGACAGCACGGCTGGGGACGGGAAAGCCAATTTCCGCGCCCAGCATAAAAGCCTAAAAGAACTTTTTTAGATGAATCAAGTAAGTCGCGACGATGCTCAGAAGCAGCAAAATCGTGCCTGAAATCAGCAAAAAACTGTTAAACTTCGGAAATGGGATCGCATTACTGACTCCAAAAAGCTGATTACATAGGGTGCTACGCATACCCCGCTTGGTTTCTTCCGAGCTCACAATAAAGAAAATGCCGAGTACACCAGGCAGGACGCAAAACGCGATTTTAATGATCAGTATAGCGAAACTAACATTGAGCAGTTGCATGATGAATAAAGAAAGAATTCTAGTGATGTACAGAGCCTTGAAGTTTAAGGAAGCTGAATTGGCATGGCGCGCCTTTGAGGATTTGCCAAGCGTAAAGTGCTGCAGAAGGGCTGCGGATAGATGTTGCTTGCTGGTTGCTAGTGTTCGTTGACTTCAAGTTCCTACCGCGGAATCAGCAAGGAAGCGATCGTTTTACTACTTTTATGCCTTAATACTTAAGCACTTCAGCCGCAGGCTAATCCAATAACCAACAACGCACAAACCCTCACCTACCCTGATTCCACGCGACACAGTCCGCATAACGGACCTGCTTGCCCCCAAAAAGATCGAGTGCGCTGCCGATGGTCAGATCGACCTTACCTGCACTGAGGTCGTGCACAGTTTGCAGGTCTCCGAAGGCATGTACCCCGCCAGCATAAGTCACTGGAATGGACGCATGTTCACCAAGGAACTCCACTAGCCGGCTATCAATCCCCTCGCATTTGCCCTCAACGTCGGCAGCATGGATCAGGAACTCATCACAAGATTGCGCTAGCTGGCGGAGTGTTGCGGCGTTTACAGGCAGATCGGTCGGGGTTTGCCAGCGATTCATCGCCACGACCCAGCCCGCGCCAGCCGCACGGCAACTGAGGTCCAAGACGAGTCGCTCCTTACCGACCTCCGCAACCAGCGCATCTAAGCGCTCCGCTCGAAAATGGCCTTCGGCATCAAATAACCACGAAGTTACAATCACATGGCTCGCTCCCGCCTCTAGCCACGCGCTTGCATTCTCTCGCTGTATGCCCCCCCCGAGCTGCAAGCCACCCGGATATGCCGCCAATGCCTCATGCGCGGCGTCATCATTGTCGGGGCCGAGCTTGATTACATGCCCACCAACCAACGCGTCTTTTCGATATAGGTCACCATAATACCGCGCAGGCCGATCGCTCTCAAAATTCGTCTGCAAGCCAGCGCCGTCATCACTCAAGCTGCCGCCGACGATTTGCTTCACCTTACCCGCATGGAGATCGATACATGGACGAAATAGAGTCATGTCGGGAGAAAAGTGGAAAAAGTGGAAAGTGGAAAGTGGAAAGTGGGTGAAACACGACAGTGTGTAGATAAAAAGGAATGTGGGCGAGTCGCCCACGTCGACTAAACAGAGGGTGAGTCGCCCTCTCTGCATTATAAAATACAGACATAAGATGTTTCAAATTCAAGCGAGAGTCGCCGCGTATCAGCGCGGAGGTATTTTCGTCGTTCGATTGTTCGCAGATGGCTTTTTAAAGCACTAAAACATCGACGAATAGAATCATCATTTTTGCTAAAAATATTTAAATTGGAGTAAATGGCTGCAAAAACAGGCTCACAGGTCGAATTACAAAGGGATTAAGCTTGTCACTCGCCCTTATAAACATAGATTTAAATAACTCATTCATCTATTTTCCCATTACTTTTTTTTATGAAAAACGCCCGCCTAATTCTTGCGCTCTTTGCTATCTTTGGCTGGAGCGTGTTCACCGCAAATGCAGCTGAACTCGCCAGTGCTAAAGTCCTCAGCGTGACCGGCTACGTTAACAGCTACACTCCCAACGGCACAGAGAAACCGACCGGTGCGCCTGGCATCTCGCCGAGTGGCATTCTGATCAAGGCCACTCAAAAGCAATTAGAGATTGGTGACATTCTTAAAAAAGAAGATAGCATTGTGACCGCGGTTTTGAGTAGTGCACGTATAGTCTTCTCCAATGGCTCTGAGCTGACGATCAACGAAAATACCAGTATTACAGTGTCCGAGCTTGCCCAAGAAGCCTTTGGCGGGAACAAAAGCTACGAGCAGCTGCAAGCCGACCCGAGTCTGTCACAAGCCCAACTCACACTGAATTACGGCAAAGTGTCTGGCCACGTAAAGCAGCTCAAAGAAGGGTCGGATTTTCACATCCAAACTCCACTCGGCACCGCCGTGATCCGCGGTACTAAATTCTCCGTCGATCTTCGCTACGATAGGTCTCGCGGCGAGTGCGTACTGGTCGTCAACAATTTCGATGGCAAAGTAGACGTCCTCTCGCGTATTGGTGGTTCCCTTGAATTCGGCCGCGGCAAACGCGCCGATAAGGGCTTCGTAGCTGGTAATCCCGACACCAGTAATTCTATCCCAGCTGGGCATATCGTCATCATTCGTATCTCAGAAGACGATCCTAACTATGATGCCGTCATCGATATATTGGAGAACTACTCTCCCTACCAGAATGAAGACACACCGCCGGAAAATAATGATCAGCCTACCACTCCAGTAGTGACTCCGGAAGATGATGACACGACT
>JAQXBA010000084.1 GCA_029252625.1 Opitutia bacterium
ATGAATATCGCGATCAATGGATCGAAAGCGGTATTCACCACATCGGCACCGTTTATCAACATCGAGTTCCTCACCGCGAAGCCACAAACGCTGCACGTATTTGAACCCAAAGAAATCGATACCGAACTCAAATCGATCAAAGCCCAAGTCGTCTCCCTCCAGGCGAAAAACCGTAACCTCGGCTCAGGCGAAAGCGCAGCAGCCGCCGAAATCAAACAACAAATCGACGCACACGAAGAACGAATCGATACACTCGACGTGCAACGTAAAGCAGGCCGCCTCATGTATGGCGACGATGCCTACCGCGCACTCGACGAAGAGCCCTCCAGCGAACAATTCGTTTATAGTAACTACGCTTACAGCGGCGGCGGAATAGGCCCCGCAATCGTCGGCACCTGTCTACTCGTGGTCGGCTCGATCTCCATCGCCCTCACACTCGGTATCCTCTGCGCGATCTTTCTCAGCGAATACAGCACGCCCGGACGAACACTGCAACTGATCCGCCTATCGGTGCTCAATCTCTCCGGCGTCCCATCCATCGTCTTCGGCCTGTTCGGCTTCGGGATGTTCGTGCTGTTCTTTGATTGGGGCGTCTCAATGATAGCTGGTTGGTTCACCTTAGCGATCATGGCACTGCCCGTGATCATCGCCGCCAGCGAAGAATCCATGAAGGCCATTCCCAAAGGCTTCCGCGAAGGCTCACTCGCACTCGGCGCCTCCAAGTGGACCAGCATTCGCACCAACGTGCTGCCTTACGCGCTGCCTGGCATTTTGACATCGTCCATAATGGGCGTGGCTCGTGTCGCTGGTGAGACTGCGCCGATCATGTTCACCGCCGCCTACGCGTTGCGCGACCAGTTACCATGGCAGGGATTAGAGAAACCGACCGACTTCTTCTTCCAAGGCGTCATGGCGCTTCCGTATCACATCTATGTGGTAAGCTCGAAAATCCCGCAAAACGAATACACGCGTAACATGCAATACGGCGCGGCCTTCGTATTCCTACTGATCGTCGGATTCTTCGCGCTAAGCAGTATCATTCTGCGCATTAAGATTCGTAAAAAATACAAGTGGTAGGAGTCTATTTTTCCAGTTTTCTCACGTTCCCACGTTCCCACTTTCCCACTTTCCCACCTTGTTCCTTCACTCACCCCTGCGGGGCCAACTCGGCAGACCTCGTAGACCATCTACGCGCTACTCGCGCTTCATCCCACCTTCTCACTTTCTCGCATGAGCACATTGACACCCACTAAAATCGCCGGCGCTGGCACAGGCACGCCCATCATAAAAATCCGAAATTTTGATTTCGCTTACGGCGACTCGCAGGCACTGTTTGATATCAACATGGATATCAACGAGAAGGAAGTGACCGCCTTCATCGGCCCTTCCGGTTGCGGCAAATCCACCTTCCTGCGCTGCTTCAATCGCATGAATGATTTGATCGACATCGCCCGCATCAAAAACGGCGAAGTCAGTATCAGCGATGTGAATATCTACAACAAAGACGTCGATGTCATCGAACTGCGCAAGCACGTCGGCATGGTCTTTCAGAAGTCAAATCCCTTCCCTAAATCGATCTACGACAACATCGCCTACGGCCTCCGCATTCAGGGCGTGAAAAAGAAAAGCGCCCTCGATGAAGTCGTTGAG
>JAQXBA010000085.1 GCA_029252625.1 Opitutia bacterium
ATGAATATCGCGATCAATGGATCGAAAGCGGTATTCACCACATCGGCACCGTTTATCAACATCGAGTTCCTCACCGCGAAGCCACAAACGCTGCACGTATTTGAACCCAAAGAAATCGACACCGAACTCAAATCGATCAAAGCTCAAGTTGTCTCCCTCGAGGCAAAAAACCGTAACCTCGGCTCAGGCGAAACCGCAGCAGCCGACGAAATCGAACAACAAATCGACGCACACGAAGCACGAATCGATACACTCGACGTGCAACGCAAAGAAGGTCGCCTCATGTATGGTGACGATGCTTACCGCGCACTCGACGAAGAGCCCTCCAGCGAACTCTACGTCTATAGTAACTACGCTTACAGCGGCGGCGGAATAGGCCCCGCAATCGTCGGCACCTGTCTACTCGTGCTGGGTTCGATCTCTATTGCACTGACCCTCGGCATACTCTGCGCGATCTTTCTGAGCGAATATAGCACCCCTGGAAAAACGCTGCAACTGATTCGCCTATCAATCCTCAACCTCTCTGGGGTGCCCTCGATCGTCTTTGGCCTGTTCGGCTTTGGGATGTTCGTGCTGTTCTTCGACTGGGGCGTCTCAATGATCGCCGGTTGGTTCACCTTAGCAATCATGGCACTGCCCGTGATCATTGCCGCCAGTGAAGAGTCGATGAAGGCAATCCCTAAAGGGTTCCGCGAAGGCTCCCTCGCACTTGGCGCATCGAAATGGACCAGTGTGCGCACCAACGTCCTGCCCTACGCGCTGCCTGGCATTCTGACATCGTCCATCATGGGTGTCGCTCGTGTCGCAGGCGAGACCGCGCCGATCATGTTCACCGCAGCCTACGCATTGCGTGATCAACTCCCCTGGCAAGGCTTGGAGAAACCGACCGATTTCTTTTTTCAAGGCGTGATGGCGCTGCCCTACCATATTTATGTGGTCAGTGCCAAAATCCCTCAGAACGAATACACTCGAAATATGCAATATGGCGCAGCCTTCGTGTTCCTACTGATCGTCGGATTCTTCGCGCTAAGCAGTATCATTCTGCGCATTAAGATTCGTAAAAAATACAAGTGGTAGCGCTCACTTTCATACCTTCCCACATTCATAAATTTCCATTTAAATGAACACTTCAACTCCCTCCAAAATCGCAGGCGAAGGCACTGGCACGCCCATCATCAAAATCCGCGACTTCGATTTCGCTTATGGCGAATCGCAGGCACTATTTAATATCAACATGGATATTAACGAGAAAGAAGTGACTGCCTTCATCGGACCTTCCGGTTGCGGCAAATCCACTTTTTTACGCTGCTTCAATCGCATGAATGATTTGATTGAAATCGCCCGGATCAAGAACGGAAAAATCATGATCAGCGACGTTAACATCTACGATAAAGACGTCGATGTCATTGAACTGCGCAAGTACGTCGGCATGGTCTTTCAGAAGTCAAATCCCTTCCCTAAATCGATCTACGACAACATCGCCTACGGCCTCCGCATTCAGGGCGTGAAAAAGAAAAGCGCCCTCGATGAAGTCGTTGAG
>JAQXBA010000107.1 GCA_029252625.1 Opitutia bacterium
AAACATTGTCCGAGAAAGCGTAACTAGGAGAAACGGTGAACTTTTCAAATTCAATATCATTTTCGTAATCACCGCCAGAATAACGTAGCGTTAAACCAGCTTTTCCGAATGAGTAGTAAGCTAGCGCCATGTATGTATCTTCAGCACGCTCTTCACCAGCATTGAAAGTGCCATCCCAGTCATTGCTAGTATACTCAACAGCAAATGTAAAATCACTGATGTCGTAGCTTGCCCAGATATTGATTGTCTCATAACTAGGATCATCTGCATAGATGAATTTAACAGTCAGGTCTTCAATGCCTGTGTAAGCAGCAAGGAATTCAACAGACGCTGAATCATCTGCTTCGCCCACCCAAAGACCCACAGCGTAGTCATCGGTTGCATAGTCTGCAGATGCACCATAGGCATAACCGGCTGAATAGACTACACTATTGCCGTAACCTTGGTATGAGTACTGGAAGAGACCGGTTGCATCATAGGTTTCGAAGCCTTGGTAGCTTAGAATATTACCTACAGTGAAGGAAAGCGCATCGCTGGCAGCATACGTAATGGCAACTGCTTCGAAATCCAAATCGTCTGGGACTTCAACAGTATCATTACTGCTATCTGTTACTTCTGAAGTTCTGCCATCGCGGAAAGAAAGCTCTGCGACTGCGCTCCAATTGCTTTCTGCGGGAGTGAAACTAAAACCTAGCTCAAACTCAGCAAGACCGCCTTCAAGATTATCTCCTGTATCGGTATCTTCGTAGTAAGCGTCAATATAGCCATAAGCGCTTAGGTCATCAGTCAGTGGAATCTCTGCATTCGCAACAGATCCGAAAAGTGCAACACTCGTAAGCGATGCTAGCAGTTCTTTTTTCATCTTCATAATTTTATTTATTTGTTTGTTTGTTTTACGCTGCATGGTTGCAACGCATCACTACTAGCTTCCTGCATGCCAACTTTTGATTTGTGCGACTATTTTTTCAAAAAAAAGAACCCACGACAATTCATGGTATAATGAACATACTAATAAAAATGTGAAATTTTACACACGCACTTACCAATTAAGTAACGTATCCATTTATCAAGTACAATTAATCTAAAATAAGACCGTACACCCTACTCGATTCTTGTATAAACAAACATGATAGAGACGACATCGAAGCGCTCTATTGATACTCATTAAAAAAACATGATTAGGCAATCTCTCGCCTCTATTTGCAATCTCCAGCGCCATAAGCTAGGTAAACTCGGCGAACTCACTCACTATAGGCGACCCAGATCAAAGTACGCAACAGGCTTACATTTGATATTTAAATCCATAAAAATTGCTCTAATTTGACCACTGCGTATAAAAACCCGCACCCGTTTAGTCCCCTAAAGCAGCCAAGTCATCGCTTACTTTCGAACCGCAAAACCGATTCAAAACAACAAAAAATGCTGCGCTTATAAAATAAGATGGCCACCCGCCGTTCACTGAAAAGACGATAGGATAGTAATGCAGCCTACCGTAATTACTACTTCATTCTCGGCCGCCTGGGCGCGCGCTGGACCCTCAGCCGTTAGAATGCGTACTTTATTCAAGCGATTGCAAGTTACCGGTCCCTCAGCAACAAGCGTGTGCAGAACTTTCAAAGTTCCGCAGCTACTGCTCGACTCTCGGCGGCTTACGAGCACGTTGCACATCTCGGGCATCGAAATGTAAAATATATTTCTGCTCAAAGTAAGGATCCGTAAACGTCTCTTCTAAATTGATCACCTTGCGCGGGCGAATCCCGAGCACGTCCAACTCGTCATTTATTTCGCCACCCTTCCAGTACAGCACACCATTCGGGATCGTGTTCTTTTCGCCGCGACGCACGTTGTTCTTAATCCACATGAAAAATTCGGGCAGGTTCTTCACCGCACGTCCAGTCACAAAATCGAACTGCTTGTTGACCTCCTCCGCGCGGATCTGCCTAGCTTCAACGTTTTTCAAACCAAGCTGGGCGATCAAATCCTGCACCACCGTGATCTTCTTGCCAATCGAATCGATCAAGGTGAACTGCGCCTGCGGGTAGCAGATCGCCATGATGATCCCAGGGAAGCCACCGCCCGTGCCGACATCCATAATCCGCGTGCCATTCATTAACCTCAGATGATTGGTAATCGCCAGACAGTGCGAGAGATGACGATCCTCCAGATGCTCGATATCCTTGCGCGAAATCAGGTTAATCTTCTCATTCCACTCACGTAGCAGCACTGCCCAGCGCTCAAGTACAGGCCAGCACGCTTCAGAAATATTAGGGAATTGTTTTCGGAGATGATTCATATCGATCAAGCACTAAATGCTTAAGACTGGATGTCGAGCGATTGCGCTCTCTGGCAATTCAGCCAAGTCTCCCAAGCGGTTTCGACTCGGTAGTGCTGCAGGGTGGCCGAAATCCCTTTGTCATTCTGCGACGCTTCGAGCCCATTAAATTTCCGACTCATTTCGCGTTTTAATCCGGCGCTCGGCTTCTAAGATAATTTCCTCGCAGCCCTTAAACTTATGCTCGTCGAGGCACAGACGCTTCTGCTTACCCTCGACCTCATAGATCGCGTAGGCGATGCCCTTTTTCTCCCATTGCTTGCGGTCGATCTTCACGATTGAGTCCAGCTCAACCCGTTGGCCTGACGTGCCGATCACCGCTTCGCCCTCGGCCCGCACACACAACTTGTGATTCCACAGCACCCACAATCCAAAAAGCACCGAGCCAGTCATCATTACCCAGCCAATCATGCGCTGCTCACGAATCGACGCATCAGTGCGCTCTTTAGGAATGTCACGCTTATAGCCAGCCTTCTTTGCATACCGCTCCCACTCAATGCGCAGGTATTCATTCATCTCAGCACCGTGCGCCTGCTGCGGGACTGCTTCAATCTTACCAGACTCAACCAGCGCTGCTTCGATTTCGACAAATTCGGCATGCCGCTCCGCACCATTAGGCCAGACGACATAACCGTCCCACAAGAACCAAGCCGAAATCGTCGAAATCATAAACAACATAAACAGCATCCGGCGGCGCCATTCCTTTGAAATTCGAGCATTAATATTCATACATAAATCAGTGCACACTCTCGACATTCAAGCCAACAATTATTTATAGTATTCGCCAACTAGACCCATTTTTACTGATTTGACACTAATTACAGCCCAAAATCTAAGCTTGCCATAACATATCAATATATAATGATACGTTGATACTTACATTCTATGAGCCAGAATACTTCCCACAAACCACTGACCGCCAAGGGCCAGCTCCTCGCAGACCTATTCGCTGAGCGGATCGTCTTTCTTGACGGCGCGATGGGCACGATGATCCAGCAATACAAGTTGGAGGAGCAGGATTTCCGCGACGCCTCATTTGACGACGTCAAGGGCGACCTGAAGGGTAACAACGACTTGCTCAGCATCACTCGACCCGACATTATTGAGACGATCCACCGTCAGTTCCTCGAAGCCGGCGCAGACATTATCGAGACCAACACTTTCTCTGGCACCACCATCGCCCAAGCCGACTACGACCTCGAGCACCGCGTGCGTGACATCAACATCGAATCCGCCAAGCTTGCCCGCCGTGTCGCCGACGCGGTATCTACCGAACAAGGCCGCCCAACCTTCGTCGCCGGCGCCATCGGCCCGACCAACCGCACCTGCTCACTTTCGCCCGACGTCAACCGTCCGGAATACCGCGCCACCAGTTACGACGAACTGTACAAAGCTTACTACGAGCAAGTCGAAGACCTCGTCGCAGGCGGCGTGGATCTCCTCCTACCAGAAACCGTCTTTGATACGCTCAACCTCAAAGCCTGCCTGCACGCAATCGAAGATTTCTTCGACACCCAGGAAGCGCGCCTTCCGGTGATTATTTCGGTCACTATCACCGACCTTTCGGGCCGCACACTATCAGGCCAGACCGTTGAAGCCTGCTGGAACTCAATTCGCCATGCCAAGCCACTATGCGTCGGCCTAAACTGTGCTCTCGGCGCGGACCTCATGCGTCCGTTCCTCGCTGATCTTTCCCGCGTGGCCGACACCTACGTACACGTGTATCCAAATGCCGGTCTGCCGAATCCCTTGGCCGCCACTGGTTATGACGAAACACCTGCCCACACTGGCAGCGCTGTCGGCGGTTTTGCCAAGGACAGCCTAGTCAACATGGTCGGTGGTTGCTGTGGCACCACACCAGATCACATCGCAGCCATCATCCAAGAAGTCAGCCAATACGCACCCCGCACGATCCCCACTGCGGTGCCTGCACAGCGCTTGAGCGGTCTCGAAGCATTCAACATCATCATGGGCGAAACACCGTTCGTCAATGTTGGTGAACGCTCGAACGTAACCGGCTCGCCGCGTTTTAAGAAGCTGATTAAAAACGACGACTTTACTGGCGCTCTCGCGATCGTGCTCTCGCAAGTCGAGAAAGGCGCGCAGATCATTGATATTAATTTCGACGAAGGCATGCTCGACGGCGAAGCCTGCATGACTCGTTTCCTCAACCTAGTCGCTTCCGAACCAGACATCTGCAAGGTGCCGATCATGATCGACAGCTCCAAATGGTCAGTGATTGAAGCAGGGCTCAAGTGCGTGCAAGGTAAGTGCATCGTCAACTCTATCAGCCTCAAGGGCGGTGAAGACGAGTTCCGCTCACAGGCCAAAAAGATCATGCGCTATGGTGCCTCCACCATCGTCATGGCGTTCGACGAAAAGGGCCAAGCTGCGACACGCGACGACAAAGTCGCCATCGCCGAGCGCTCCTATAAGATCCTCACCGAAGAGGTGGGCATGGATCCACAGGACATCATTTTCGACCTTAACATCCTCACCGTCGCCACTGGCATGGAGGAGCACAACAACTACGCCGTCGATTTCATCGAAGCCGTGGAGGAAGTCAAAAAACGCTGTCCTGGTGCCCGCACCAGCGGCGGACTTTCTAATATCTCCTTCAGCTTCCGTGGTAACAATCCTGTGCGCGAGGCCATGCACGCAGCCTTTCTACATCACGGCATCGCGAAAGGCCTCGACATGGCCATCGTCAATCCCGGCATGCTGATGGACTACGACAAGATCGACCCAGCCTTCAAGGTGTTGGTCGAAGACGTGCTGCTGAACCGCAATGACGAAGGCACCGAAAAGCTCATCGACTTTGCCGAAGCCATTAAAGCCGGCACCATCACACTTGGCACCGGTAGCCCCGAAGAACGCATCAACGCCGCCATGCTCGAAGGCATGAACGTGCTGCGCGCGTTGTTCGAACGCGCCACCGCCGAAAAAAATCCAGAAATCCTCGAAACCTTTCTTAAATCCGGCAGTGGTGCAGTGCCTATTGGCGCGGAAAAAAAAACGACTGAGCTAAGGGATGACTGGCGCAACGGCACTGTTGAAGAACGCCTGTCGCATGCATTGGTCAAAGGAATAGTAGCGCACATTGACGCCGACACTGAAGAAGCGCGGCTTCAATACCCGCGACCACTCAACGTGATCGAAGGGCCGTTGATGGCCGGGATGAAGGTCGTCGGAAAACTGTTCGGCGATGGCGATATGTTCCTCCCACAAGTGGTGAAAAGCGCCCGCGTGATGAAGCGCGCCGTCGCCCACCTGCTGCCATTCATGGAAGCCGAAAAGGGCGATTCCACCGAAAGCTCCTCTGCGGGTAAATTTCTGATCGCGACCGTAAAGGGCGACGTGCACGACATCGGTAAAAATATCGTCGGCGTGGTGCTCGCGTGTAATAATTACGAAGTCAAAGATCTCGGCGTCATGGTCTCCTGCGATGCCATCCTCAAGGAAGCACAAGAATGGGGCGCCGACATTATTGGCCTCTCAGGCCTGATAACACCCTCACTCGATGAGATGATCTTCAACGCCGATGAAATGAAAAAGCGCGGTTTCACACAGCCTCTTCTGATTGGCGGCGCCACAACCAGCAAGGCACACACCGCAATTAAGATCGCTCCGCACTACAACCACCCCGTCGTGCGCGTTGGCGATGCGTCCCTCGTGACTGAAGTCTGTAATAGTCTACTCAACCCTGAGAAGCGCGAAGCCTACGCCGCCGAAGTCAGCGCGGATCAAGAACAACAGCGCATTCGCTTTGCTGCCAACAACAAAGCGACTGACTTCCTGCCACTCGCGGTAGCACAAGCCAAACGCTTCACTTGCGACTGGGCCAACACGCCACTCAAGGCAGCCAACACACCAGGAATTACTGTAGCCGACTATATCGACCTCCAAGATCTCAGCCAATACTTCGATTACTCGCCGCTCTTCTGGACCTGGGAGCTCAAAGGCGTGTATCCAAAAATTCTTGAGCATAAGAAATACGGGGAACAAGCGCGCGTTATATTGGCCGATGCCCAAGCCTTGCTCAAACGAATTATCGACGAGAAACGCTTTCGCGCACGCAGTGTGGTCGGCCTCTTCCCTGCCAACTCCGTAGGCGACGATGTCGAACTCTATGATGACGCCGGCCAAACCATCGGCACCTTCTGCACTTTGCGCCAACAAAAGAAGAAAGTAAAAAGTGACACCTACTACGCGCTCGCCGACTTCGTCGCACCCAAAGAATCTGGCCAAATCGATACCTTTGGTGCTTTCGCCTGCTGTATTGAAGGCGTAGATACATTTGCGCAAGAATTCGAAGACGCACAGGACGACTACAACTCGATCATGGTCAAAGCCATTGGCGACCGATTTGCCGAAGCGCTCGCCGAATACACTCACGCGCGGGTGCGTAAAGACCTCTGGGGCTATGCGCCCGACGAAACACTCAGCAACGAGCAACTCATCAAAGAAGAATACCGCGGCATTCGTCCAGCAGCCGGCTACCCGAGCCAACCCGACCACACCGAAAAGGAGATGATTTGGGAACTACTCAACGCCGAAGCCAACTGCGGCGCCAGCCTCACTGAAAGCTTTGCTATGAATCCCGGCAGCGCGGTCAGCGGCCTCTACTTTGGCCACCCTGAAGCCAAATACTTTCAAGTCGGGCCGATGGCCAAAGACCAGTTCGAAAACTATGCACAGCGCAAAGGTTTCGATCTGGAGAAGACTGAAAAGTGGCTTTCACCGAATCGCGGTTATTAAAGACTGGGCAGCCTGATCACCCGCAGCTATGCACAAAAAAAAGCCCCCGTCGTGAAACGGGGGCTTGGGAAAAATTAGCGCTTAACGAACAGCTCTGCTATGTCGACACGCGCACTTATTGAGAGCAACAGCCGCCTTGCTCTTCAGCTTTTGGCTGTTCGGAGCTGCAGCATTCGCCTTCAGCTTGAGGCTCGTCGTTGCAGCAACCGCCTTCCTTGTCTTCACCGCCACCGCCGCAGCAGCCGCCGCCTTGATGGATGTGGCCGTGTGAGATCTCTTCCTCAGTCGCAGCGCGCACTTCTTGGATCGTCACGTTAAAGTTGAGATGCTTGCCTGCTAGCGGGTGATTACCATCGACTGTTACATCGTCGTCTTCGACTTTAACCACACGAACCGAGACAGGACCTTGATCGGTGTTAGCTTGAAACTGCATACCAGCCTGGAGGTCTTCGACGCCTTGAAAACGCTCCTTCGGAACGACTTGCTCCAATGCTGGATTTACCTCGCCATAGCCATTTTCTGGATCGACGCGCACTTCAGCAGTCTCTCCAGCGAGCTTACCCAGAAGGGCAGCCTCGAGGCCTGGAATGATGTTACGATGACCGTGTAGATAGACCATTGGTTGTCCCGGTTGGGACTGATCAATCAAAGTTCCTTCGTCATCTTTAAGGGCGTAGTCCATTGCGACTACTGTACCATCTGCGATTTGCATAATCTGTAATATTTGTGGTTTCTGCGCGATTGCGAAGCAACATGAGTAGTCAATATCCGCGTGCCGTCAAAAAGAAAGGGGACATATTTTTGCCAACCGATTCATCCATCTCACTCACTTCAAGTACTTCGGCCAGCAAACTCACTTGACGAACGCACCAAAAATGGGGTTTCTATGCAGTCGCACGCACACACTTTTTTTACGCTTTCCTGCTTTTCGGCTATGCCTATACAAGACAATCCTCTGTTCCGACGTCTCCATAAGCATGCGCAAAAGCGTCTGGTGTTTGATCCTGGGGTTTCGCGAAGCAAGCAACTACCGGCGTACAAGCGCTACATCGAGTTAGAGAATGAGATGCTCAAGCGCTACCACCAGAAAGGCGACTCTGGTCTGGAAGTCTGCCAAGCGCGTGCTGCGATGGCTGATGTGGTGATTGAAAACCTGTTTCTCGCCGCCCTCGATCTGTATGCCACCGAGCATGGCCCATTGCCCTGCAAAATGGCGGTGCTCGCCACCGGCGGCTACGGACGCCAAGAGCTCAACCCACACAGCGACATCGACATCATGTTTCTCTACCCCGAGAAGATCTCGGGCAAGCACTTTGCCAAGTTCCAGGAAGTACTCGCCGAAGAGATCCTCTATCCACTCTGGGACTTAGGCTGGAAAGTCGGGCACGCCTCGCGCAACGCTAAAGAAGCCATTGAGGAGGCGAAGAGCGAAATTCAGTCGAAAAACGCGATCCTTGAATCACGCATCATCTGCGGCTCCGACCCACTCTACCTCGACATGCAGCAACGCTTCGCCAGCTACTGTAAAAAGGAGCACTCCAAGGCCTACATCCAGCAACGCCTCGCCGACGAGCGCGGCCGCCACCAGAAGTTTGGCAACACTGTCTATTTACAAGAACCCGACATCAAAAACGGCGTTGGTGGCCTGCGCGATTATCAGAATATCCTGTGGATGGCCAATATCAAGTTTGGCTATGGCTCGTTTAAAGAGATCAACAAAGCAAAACTGTTGCGCCGGCACTTGCGCGACGAAATGGAGGCTGCTTACGATTTCCTCCTACGCACACGCACCGAACTGCACCTGCAAAATCGACGCCCAACAGACAAACTCGACCTCGAGCAGCAAGCCACGATCGCCGCGGGCCTAGGCTACCCGCAGGAAGATATGTTCGAGCGTGTTGAGGTGTTCATGAAAGACTACTACACCGCTGCACGAACGATCTACCATACCAGCGAGCTGCTCAAAGAACGACTCGCCCTCTCCAGCGAAGATGACGCACGCAGCTCGGGCAGCATTACCTTTCGCGAAGCGCTACGCGCGCATCAACATTTACCACTCAAACGCGTCGATGGCTTCATCTTGCAAGACAAGGTGCTTTCCCCAGAGCAAAAATCCGTCTTTACCGAAGACCCCTTACGCCTGATCCGAGTGTTTCACTTGATGCAACAGTTCGGGGCCAAATTACACCCCGACTTGAAGTTTCGCATCTCACGCTCGCTGCCACTGATTGACCATGAGATAATTAATCACCCTTCAGCCGCAAAGAGCTTTTGCTCGATCCTGAGGAATCCTGGCGAAGTCTATCCGATCCTGAAACTGATGCATGAACTCGGCGTGCTCGGACGTTATTTGCCAGAGTTTGGCCAGCTCACTTGCATGGTTCAGCATGAATACTACCATCGCTATACTGCGGATGAGCACGTCTTGCGCACTATCAAACATCTCGATTCTGTCTTCCAAAAAAACACTCTCGTCGACACTAGCTACGAAACCGCACTACGTAAAAATGACGACCCGCTGCTGCTCTATTTGATTCTACTTCTACACGACATCGGCAAGGCCGAAGGCGTTAAAGGTCACGATGTTAATGGCGTTCGCATCGCTCAGCCAATCCTCACACGCTTCGACGTCAGCGACGAGCAGCAGGAGCAAATCCTATTCATCATCCGCCATCACTTGGCCATGTCCCGTATCTGGCAGCGTTTTGATCTCGACGATCCTAAGACCGCACACACTTTTGCCGAGTTCATCGAAGATCCAGAGAAACTCCGCTTCCTCTATGTACATACCTATTGCGATGCCCGCGGCACCGCCCCGACACTCTGGAACGACCACAAAGACACCATGCATCGGACTCTGTATCAGCGGACTCTGGAACAATTCGAAAACAAAGATGTAGTCGAACAGAAGCGCAAAAATCTCAAGGAGAGTCGCCATCAACAGATGCTCGAACGCGAAATCGAAGGACTTGCTAAGGATGAGATCGAGGCTCACTTCGACCGCTTACCTGAGCGCTATTTTATCAATACTAAACCCAGTGAAATCGAGCTCCACCTGTGCATGGTTAACCAGTTGCTGGCTCAAATTCAACAAGCAGATCCAACTGGCACACTCGCGCCCATCATTGACTGGAGTAACGACATCGATCTCAATATGACTGTCGTCAATATTGTTACCTGGGATCGCGCAGGGCTCTTCTACAAACTAGCAGGGGCACTTACTTTGGCTGGCGTAAATATCGTCAGCACCAAGGCGATCTCTCGCTCCGACAATATTACGATCGACACCTTCTACATCATGGATACGGAAGGCGGAACCGTTTCCAACGAAAAAGCACACGGTATTTTCAAAACACACATCGAAGATACCCTCATGCATGGCCGACGTCTCACCAGCGAAATCGAACGGATGGAAGCCAAAGTAAAAAGTGAGAAGAAGAAGCTGCGCGGCATTCTCCCCGCTCCGATTCCACCAACGCTCGATATTTACCATGACCCTGCGCTCAACCACACCATCATTGAAGTTCAGGCAGAAGACCGGATCGGCCTCCTGTACGGGCTCGCTCGACATATTTATTCCAGAGGGTTCGACATTAGCTTCGCACGAATTGCCACAGAGCGTGGCCTCGCGATCGACACCTTTTACATTGATAAAATCAATCGCCAAGAGCCGATCAGCGCCAAAAATCTATCGGAATTACGCGTAAAGCTAAATGCGATCATCAACGAATAGGCATTCGTGACCGTCGAACCAACCATTACGATGAAAGCCAATAAGACCGAACGCACTGCAATCGATTCACTTTACCGAATCAGTAGCCTCGTATCAGATACCGAAGAGCCCAAAGAAGCCCTCACCCTCATCCTCCAAGAAATCATCAACGTTCTGCAACCTAGCAGTGCCTCGATCTCTTTGATCAACCCCGACACCCATCGACTCGAATTGGAAGTCTCGCACGGCCTCGCCGAAGACTGGAGCGATCTGGACCTCGCCCTCGGCCAAGGCATCACTGGATGGTGTGCACTGCACGGACGCGCAATCATCGTGCCTGATGTCAGTCAAGAGCCGCGCTACATCTCTGTCCGTTCAAGCGTTCGTTCCGAAATGGCAGTGCCGATGGAAGACCGCGGAATCGTGATAGGAGTAGTTAACATCGATAGCGAACAAGTGAGTGCCTTCGACGATCAATCTCTTAAAATCCTCACTCTGTTGACCAACGAAGCCAGCCGTGTAGTCTCCAGCCTCTGGATGATTCAGCAACTCCGCGCCAAAGCTCATCAGCTTGAGTCACTGATCAATATGGGCCAAGGCCTCGTCGGCGAACTCGAACAAGACGAAGTACTCCGAGGCCTCGCCCGTGAAGGTCGCCAACTTATGAACTGCCACAGTTGCGCGCTGTTTTTACTCACACCAGACCGTAAGCAACTTAAGCTCCACTCCATGGCTGGCCCCAACGGACAAATCGACGCACAAGTTAGTTTCCCCGTCGAGGAGAGTGCCTTTGGTGCCGCCATCCATCGACACAAGCAAGTCGAAGTCGCCGACCTGCCCTTTACCGTCGAGAACGATTTTATCCACCTCGTGCAAAATGAAGGTCTCATCTCGATGCTCGCCACACCAATCATCTTTAACAACGAAGTGATCGGACTGCTCAACGCCTACACCACTCACCAGCACCGCTTCAACAACGACGAAAAAAAGGTCTTCGCTACACTTGCACGACTCGGCGCTATCGCGATTCAAAACGCTCGCCTCTATTCACGTATTTTCAGCTCAGAAGAATCGCTACGCCAAAACGAAAAGCTTACCACACTCGGCATGCTCGCCGCTGAAATCGCCCACGAGATCCGTAATCCACTAACAGTAATCAAACTGTTGTTCGATTCGCTCAATCTAGATTTCCAAGCAGACGACGACCGCCAAACCGACATCACTGTGATCGGCGACAAGATCAATCAACTCGAGGCAATCGTCAGCCGCGTGCTCGACTTCGGCCGCAACCGGCAGGACACACACGCCCGCTTTGACCTTAACGACCTCATCGAGGACACCCTGCGACTGGTACGCCTCAAGCTACATCAGAGCAAAATCGAAATCAGCTACGAGCCACATGTCCAGACCCTCTCCGTTGAGGTCAACAAAGGGCAAATCCAGCAGGCCATGCTCAACCTCATCCTCAATGCCACACAGGTAATGCCCGCGGGTGGACGTATCCAAATTTCGAGTACTGCTGAACACGATCAAGCGGCATTCATTATCCGCGACAACGGGCCTGGAATCCCAAAAAGCATACAGCCCGACATTTTCGAATCGTTCCTCACCCATCGCCCTGGCGGCACTGGCCTCGGGCTCTCCATCAGCAAGCGCATCCTCCGTGACCACCATGGCGATATCGAGCTCGTCGAATCCTCTCCCGCAGGTAGCACATTCCGCTTCTGGCTGCCGACACATTAATGAAAGTAGAACGTCACATCATCTGGCCTGTTGCACTCGCCTTGGCTATCTTCATGGTATCTGGCAGCAAAGATCTCGCCGTGCCCGACCTCGGCTTCGATTTCTCTTACGACAAGCTCGCACACCTGCTCGTCTTCGGCCTACTTGCCACAGCAGTGCTGCGCATCCCATGCATTTTCAACGGAGGTTGGCGCGGCGTCTGCATTACCATCGCCTTGATCTCACTTTTCGGAGCACTTGATGAATATCGGCAATCCTTCAGCCCTGATCGCTTCGTCGAACTGGACGACTGGATTGCCGACAGCCTCGGTGCCACCATCGCCAGCGTCGTATATTATAAATGGCACTGGTATCGACGGGTCTTGGAGTGGCCTGCCTTGAGGCAAAAGGCCAAACCTCAGCAGTGATACAAAGATTGCTACGCCGCCGTAAGGGCTTCGTCCAATTTACCCAGAAAATGATCGCGGGATAAACCCGCTCGCTACAAACATTCGTAGTGACTGGCTTTACGCTAGGACCACATAACGAGTCTCATTCCAGCGCTTTCTCAACTGCCTCGCGCACCATTCCATTGGTCAAACTCTGCGGCAGCACCGTGACTTCGCCATCCGGCGCAAACAGCACATACAGCGGCACACCTGAGCGACCGAAGCGCTCCAACTCCGCGGTAATCGTCGGATCATAACGCGTCCAATCCGCTTCTAGAGCGACCACGCCATATTCTTCAAACAATGCTTCGGTCGCTTCCGTATGCGTCGCTACTTTCTTGTTCACCTGGCAGATCAGGCACCAGCTCGCGGTGAAATCGATAAAGACCGGATTGCCCTGAGCGCGCTCAGCCTCGACGCGCTCGGCCGACCACGGCTGCCACTGCCCATTCTTCGACACGGATGAACCCGTCTCAAAATTCTCATACGCAGCTTTGGTTTCGTTGATTGCATAATAACCCGCAAAAACGAGTAGCGCCAAACTGATCACCTGAGCGATCCGCTGCGTGCGCTTCGGCTTCACTGGAACTGACCAACGGCCATAGATCCACGCCGCGAGCCCAGCGACGAGCAGCGCGATCAGCA
>JAQXBA010000034.1 GCA_029252625.1 Opitutia bacterium
CGCAACCTCGTTTACCTCGACAAGAAGACCGGAAAGACCCTCACGCGAAAATTTGCGGGGCATGTCGATTACCGCACCCAGGTCGCACCGGTCGCGAGCAATGGAAAATTCATGGTCTATCCTTACGGTGTTCACGATATCTATGGATCTCCTGCGATCTGCCAGAATTTCAACCGCTTGATCTGTGCCGACGCCGACAACGAGAAGCGGCTCTGGGACTTTAATGTTGGCGACATCGATGCGCTTGCCGAACCGGTGGTGACCGACGACCGCGTCCTGCAAGGAACCACCGAAGGCTACCTCTACGCGCTCAACCTGAGCGGCCCGCCGCCGGAGCGCATCGCTTGGAAGTTCCACGCCGATGGTGCAATCCACTCAACAGTTTCCCGCCACAAAGGGCGGGTTTATTTCGGCTCGAACGGCGGTATTGTTTACGCACTCGACGAAAACGACGGCTCGTTAATTTGGAGCAAACGCGTCGGCCAAGTCGAACCGCGGACACGCAAACAATTCAGCGTCCCGCTGGTCCATGATGGTCGGATCTACATCGGTTCTGCCGACCGCAGCGCTTACTGCCTCGATGCCACAGACGGGCATATTTTGTGGCAGGCGGAAATGACCGATTGGATACGCGCCAAGCCTGCCATCGCCTCCGAAGGCCTGCTGGTCGCCGCGGTGGACGGCACGCTCACTTGCCTAGGAATAGACGGTGGCCTCAAGTGGCGTAAAGACATCTCCACCCATCCCATCTACGCCGATCTCGTCACGGCGGGCGACTCAGTCTTGGTCAACGACAGCGACCTCTGGCTGCGCCGAATCAGCGCGGGCGGCGATGTCTTATGGAAACGCAGCCTGCTGCAAGCCTTCGAGGACGAGGAAGGCCGTCGTATTTTCACCGACGTCCTTTCTGGCGGTACCTACTATCAGTCGAAGCCGACCGCCGTGAAGGGCAAGGTGTTCTTCGGTATGCCCTCCGGTTTTCTCGTCGCGGCAGATGCAGATACCGGAAAAGAACTGTGGAAATTTGAGATGGGTGGTGCAATCTCGGTCGCTCCGGCAGTCGCCGACGGTCGCGTCTTTGTCGGCCAGCAGGGTGGTGAGCGGTTCTTCTATTGTGTTGATGCCGAAACCGGTGCACCGATTTGGAAACAGACCATTCCCGGTGGTTGGGTCTGGGGTTCGGCGACTGTGGATGAGGGGCGTGTCTACATTCCCACCGTCGATGGCCACGCGGTGTGTCTTGACGCCGCCACCGGCCACATCATCTGGATGTATCCAACGGCCAAGTCGGTCCCCGCCGAACCCGCGATCGATGGCGACCTCGTTTACTTCGGCTCCTGGAGCCATTCGATTTACGCCTTCAACAAAAAGACTGGCAAGATTGTGTGGAAGGAAAACGGCGTCGGTCTCGACTCCGGCACCCTGATCGCTACCGACGGAAAACTCTATTTGCCCCACCACGCCACTGTCTTCACCACCCTTGATGCAAAGACCGGCTCGCTGCACAGCCCCGGCATCCTCGATCCTAATGAAAAAGGGCGCTTCAGTAACTTCAACGCCACTCCAGCACTCCATGGCGGACGCGCCTACTACACCGCACGCGTCGGCGCCGGCTTGCGTGGCGTGCCGACCGCCTCACGCGTCTATTGCGTCGACCCCGAGGCGTCCAAGGTGCTTTGGACCTTCCCCGACGGCGGCGGCCTCTCCGCCCCTGCCATCGCCAACGGCCGCATATACATCGGCTCGGGAAACACCCCGCTGTTCTACTGTCTCGATGCCATCACCGGCAAACCCCTCTGGATCCACCGCCTTGGCCAGCGCGTCGAGGAAGCCACCCTTTGCATTTACCGTGACAAAGTCATCGTCCTCGCTGGCGATGGCTACGTCCACGCCATCGAATGACACGCACAGCTCTCGTTCACGCACTCGCTGGGCTCATCGCCCTGTCTTTTTTAACAACACTCCGTGCCGGGGAAACTTTCGCGCCCACTGGCTTACCGGAAATAGACGGAATGCGCCGCGATTTCGCCATCCATCCGACCACCCCGGAGAATGCCGCACGCCGTCACTCGCTGATCTTTTCCTGGGTACGGCATCTTGTGCATCGCGGGGTGAAAATGGACGATTTCCACGAACCGTGCGCCAAGTTCTCGAAATGGGGGCCAATCGATCTTAGCCGCTACGACGCGATGAAGGAGGCGTTCGAGGCTTTGGAGAAAATCCAAGCGGATCCTGAATTTATCGAGGAAGTCCAAGGCACCGTTGGCACGCCATCGCCGACGCGCACCGACTGGCCGATGTTCGGCGGGAATCTCGAACAATCCGGCCTTTCCCCGGATTCCGGCCCGCGCACCGGCGATGTGGCGTGGAAATTCCCCATCGGCATGTCGTGGTATGCCGCCGCGGCGGTCGAGGACGGGCGAGTCTATATTGCCTCGCCGGGCGTGACTACGCTCGCTTACTGCCTCGACGAGAAGACCGGCAAAGTCATCTGGACGACCACGCAGAACGGCTTGCAGATCTATTCCGCGCCGCGCGCCAGCTCCTCGCCCGTTGTGCAGAAAGACCAAATCGTCCTCCGCGGTACTAGCGGCAGTTGGGAGTATGAGGAAAAGGATAAACACGTTTTCATAATCGACAAGAAGACCGGCAAGGTCACGCGTCAGCTCGATGCGGATCGGGTGGATTACCGACGCGGCTGCGCCCCCATCTCGGGCAACAACGACTACATCGTCTATCCCTACGGACGGCTCGATCTCCGCGGGGCCCCTGCTTTTTATGAAATGCAGGATACCGTGGTGGTCCGGCGTGCCGACGGTTCTCCGTGGTGGACTTTGCGGGTGGGCGATCTTTTCGCCGAGCCCGTGCTTACTCGCAACCATGTTTTCGCCGCCACCGACGACGGTATTCTCCATGCGCTCCACCTCACCGGCCCGCAGCGCATCGCGTGGACTTTCGACGCAGGCTCGCCGCTGCGCACAACACCGGTCGCGGATGACACGACGGTCTATGTCGGAGCAATCGATGGCACGCTCCACGCCCTCGACATCGCCGATGGTTCGACGCGCTGGAAGCTGAAGCTCAACCACGGCGAAGCGCGAGCCTGGCAGCTCTTTTCCACGCCACTCCTGCGTGGCGGGAAGCTTTATCTCGGCTCGGCGACGCGTGAACTTTATTGCATCGATAGCCGTAGCGGTGAACTCGACTGGAAGGCCTCCACCAGCGATTGGATCCGTTCGCGTCCGCTCGTCGTTGGCGATGCGGTCTATGCAGCCAGTCTCGACGGCAAGGTCGCCGCGTTCGACCTGAACGGAAAACCGCTCTGGTCGGTCGCCGCCGGACACCATCCGATCTTGGCCGATCTCTCCGGCAACGAAAACGGAATCCTCGCCAGCGGCTCCGAACTCTTTCTTTACTCCCTTGATCCCGCGACCGGCGCGGAACAATGGAAACACAGCCTGCTGCAATGCACCTACGAAAACGGCCGCCGCATCCTCGCCGATGTTGTCGCCGCAGGCGGGGATTACCAATCGCCGCCGACTGTTAGCAATGGCAAGGTCTTCGTCGGCGGCCCAGATCGTTTTGTCCGAGCCATCGATGCGGTATCCGGCAAAGAGGTCTGGCGTTTCGAAACCTCCGGCCAGATTTCCGCGGCACCGACAGTCGATAACGGGCGGGTGTTCTTCGGGCAGCAGGGCGGCAACGACGATCTTTTCTGCGTCAGCGAAACCGACGGTACGCCGCTGTGGACCGCCCAGCCTGGCTGGGTCTGGACCACATCCACCCCACACGAAGGCCAGCTCTATAACGGCACCGTGGACGGCAAAATCTTCGCGCTCTCCACCGAGGACGGGAGCACCCGTTGGATGCGCCCGACCAACGGCGGCATCTACCCCTCACCCGCCGTCGCGGATGGCAAAGTCTTCACCGGCTCATGGGACGGCTACTACTACGCGCTCGACGAGACGACCGGTCGGACGAGATGGGCCTACGCCAAGGCAGGCGTCGATTACAGGCGTGGCGGCGGCCCCGACTCTGCGGCGGCCATATTATGGAAAGGTGATCTGTTAGCCCGCATCGTTCCCAACACCCTGGTGTCACTGGACGGAAAAACCGGCGTGGAAAAATGGCGTTTCAACGATCCGACCCGACCCAAGAAAGGCATGAACGCCACCGCCTCCGCTTCGGGCAATAAGGTCTTCATTTCCACCACCGTCGATCATGACGGCATGCCCTGCGGCGCTCGGCTCTTCTGTCTCGACGACAGCACCGGCAAGATCCTCTGGCACTACACCGGCGCGGGCGGCTGGACTGGCTCGGTTTGCACGCCGGATACTGTCATCTGCGGTTCCTCCACCGACGTATTCATCAGTTGTCTGGCCACCGAGCCGAATCCCGATGGAACTCCCAAACTGCTCTGGCGCACCCGCGTGGACGGCATTTTTCACGAATCCATCCCCGCGATCCACGGCGACCGCGTCTTCATCCTCTGCTCCGACGGTTATCTTTACGCCTTCAAATGATCGCA
>JAQXBA010000008.1 GCA_029252625.1 Opitutia bacterium
CCTTTTCTGCTTCGACATCGATCGAGCTGCTCAAATCGAGATACAAAGTGCCAAGTGGTGTCACTGCTGCGGGCAAGCCATCTGGCTGTGCGCCATCAACTGCAGTGAGGACAATGCCCGCGAGGGTTTGCACCAAGCTGGCGTTGTCGGCGATCACTTTGACCGCATCGCCTTCGGCGGCATACAGCACCGCGACATCGCGCTTGTTGGCTAAATTATACTGCGCCTTGAGCGCACGTGCCTGCGAAATTAATTCCTGCAAACTAACCACGCGGGTGGCGGCAGATCTGTCCACAGTGAGCGCGGTTTCGAGCGCCGCGGCAGACGTGAGCTTGGTGTTTTGAATATATGCCACCGAGACATCGTAGCCGAGGCCCTTCCAGAGCTCTTCGGTAATGTGCGGGATCACCGGATTGGCGAGCTGTAGCACTTGGCGAATGACCAGATCCTGAATCGCGAGGCAGTTATCCCGCAGGGCTTCGTCGCCACGCAGCTTACCTTTCGATGCCTCCACATACCAGTCGCAGAAGTCGCCCCAGAAAAAGGCGTAAATCAAGTGCGTCAGCGGCGCAATTTCGTAGTTGGCAAAGCATTTCTCGATCTCGGCAGTCACTTCGGTCAAGCGCGCCAGGATCCAATGATCGTAATCGTCGCACAGACTGGTGTCGATCCGGCTGAGGATCGCTTCGAGGCTAGAGTTGTCGGCCATCGGCCCGGACATCTGACGAAAGCGCGAGGCGTTCCATAGCTTGTTAGAGAAATTGCGACCGATCTGGATACGCTCCTCAGTGAACAAAATATCCGAGCCAGACGGGGCGATGTTGCAGATACCAAAGCGCAGACCATCGGCGCCGTATTTCTCGATCAAATCGAGCGGATCAGGCGAGTTGCCGAGTGACTTCGACATTTTGCGGCCCTTTTCATCGCGAATGAGACCGTGAATGAACACGTTCTTGAACGGAATACGCTGAGCGAGTTCTTCATCGGACAGGTCCTTGGCATCGTCGCCATACAGCTCGATACCCGCCATGATCATGCGCGCGACCCAGAAGAAAATAATGTCGAAGCCAGTTACCAGCACGGCGGTGGGATACCAGAAATCGAGCTCTTTTTGCTGCTCTGTGGTTGGCTCTGGCCAACCCAGATTCGCCATTGGCCACAGATAGGACGAGGCCCAGGTGTCGAGCACGTCGTCTTCCTGCTCCCAGTTTTCAGGATCGGACGGGCCTTCCACGGAGACATGCACGTGCTCGGGGTTATCAAAATCGAGCTCCGCGCGATCTGCCCCCTTTTTGTACCAGACCGGAATGCGGTGGCCCCACCAGAGTTGGCGACTGATGCACCAGTCTTGAATACCGTTGAGCCAGTGCAGGTAAGTCTTCTTCCAGCGGTCTGGATGAAATTTAATCGTGCCATTTTCAACCGCGCGCTTGGCTTCTTCAACCTTCGGGTATTTGAGGAACCACTGCTCTGAGAGGCGCGGCTCGATCGGCACATCGCCACGCTCTGAAAAGCCGACGGTGTTTTCGTAAGGCTCACGCTCGATCAATAGACCCATGTCTTCGAGCTTTTGCGTCGCCACTTTACGCGCCTTGAATCGATCCATGCCGTCGAATTCTTCACCCGCCAAAGCGTTAAGCTTACCTTCGTGATCGATCACTTCGATCGTTTCGAGGCCGTGGCGTTGGCCGATCTCGAAGTCATTCTTATCGTGGGCGGGGGTAACCTTGAGGCAACCGGTGCCAAACTCGCGGTCGACATACTCGTCGCCAATAATGGGGATTTCCGCCCTCGGGAACGGCCGCCAAATGGTCTTGCCGATCAAGTGCTTGAAGCGCTCATCCTCCGGATGCACCGCGACCGCGGTGTCGCCCATCAGGGTCTCGGGGCGCGTGGTGGAAATTTCGAGATGCGTGCGCTCGCCGTCTGGCTGCACCAGTTCGTAGCGCATTTTATAAAAGAAACCACTTTGCGGCTTCATGATCACCTCTTCGTCAGAAATCGCGGTGTGCGTGGCGGGGCACCAGTTGACCATGCGCTTGCCGCGATAGACGTAACCACGCTTATAAAACGATACGAATGCGGTGAGCACTGCCTTCGAGTAGTCTTCATCGAGCGTGAAGCTGGTGCGATCCCAGTCGCAGGACGCACCGAGTTTTTGCAATTGGTTTAGAATGACGCCGCCCGATTCCTCACGGAAGTCCCAAACTTTCTCGAGGAAGCCCTCACGGCCGAGGTCGTATTTGCTTTGGCCGGTGGCTTCGCGCAGCTGCTTCTCGACCTTGGTCTGCGTCGCAATGCCAGCGTGGTCGGTGCCCGGTTGCCAGAGTACTGCCTTGCCTTCGAGACGCGCGCGACGCACGAAGATGTCTTGCAAGGTGTTATCCAGCACATGACCCATGTGCAACATGCCGGTGACATTCGGCGGCGGAATCATGATCGCATACGGCTCTTTCGCCGAATCAGCGACCGCTTTGAAGCATCCCGCTTCGAGCCAGTTGGTATACCAGCGTTGTTCGACTTCTTTAGGTTCGTAAGCTTTTGCGATTTCAGACATGACAGGAAAATGGGAAAGGAGCCAAAGGTGTGGCACTGCTGCAGGCTTTCAAGCTAGAAACGCGCAGAAGCTGATCAGCAGCTACAATTGCGAACGTTGCGACGTAGGGTCAGGGCTTGCGGCGGCTGGAAGTTCAGTTAGCCAAACAATAAAATTCATAGTAATGTATTTAGCTTTATTGCGATTATATAAATATGAATACATCTGAACAAAAAACCGTGCTCATCGGCGGCATCAGTGGTGGCATTGGTTCCGCATTAGCTGAACAGCTCTGCCGAACCGGCAATCGCGTCGTCGGCTTTGCCCGCAATGCGCAAGGACTCGAAGCTCTACGTGCTCGGCATCCAGAGATCGACACCTACAGCTGTGATGCGACCGACCCAGAAGCACTCAGCGCCTGCTTCGAACAGATCATCGCTAACCACGGCCCGATCGACGCCTATGCACATGCGATCGGTTCGATTTTGATCAAACCCGCGCATCTTACCTCCACCGAGGATTGGCACCACACCGTCCTGACCAACCTCAGCAGCGCATTTTACGCACTGCGCGCAGCGACCAAGCATATGAGTCGACAAAGCCATGGCAATTGCTTGTTTTTTAGTACAGCTGCCGCGCAAGTCGGGATCTCCAACCACGAAGCCATCGCCGCTGCCAAGGGGGGCATCGAAGCCATGGTACGCTCTGCGGCAGCGACCTACGCACCGCGCGGTCTGCGTATCAACGCAATCGCCCCCAGCCTCACCGACACACCGCTCGCGGGCCCGATGACCAGTAACCCAAAAATGTTGGAGATATCAAAACGAATGCACCCACTCGGTGACATCGCTCACCCACATGACATTGCCAGCCTCGCTGAGTGGCTACTCTCTGCAAACGCGCGATTTGTAACGGGTCAGGTATTTACGATTGATGGCGGCATCTCCAAAATTGTGCCCAAACCGAAGATGTAATCATGTGCCGGTTAATCCCTCTGCTAATCGTTGCACTGCTGCCAATCAGTTCCGTGCGAGCTGCTGTGTTTGCAGAATCATCGCGAATAGACGGAGTGAGTTACCCGAAAATGGGAGAACATCGTGTCAGTTACAAAATGTTCTTTAAGCTCTACGATGCCGCCCTCTTCACCGCAGCGGGCGCAACCGCAGAAGAAGTACTAACGAGCAATTGCTCATTTCGCCTCGAGTTCCGCTATTTGCGACGCATTTCCAAGGCAACGATTCTGAAGTCGGCGAATCACATGCTCGCCAAAAACCTCAGCGCGGCGGATCTGTCGCGGATCACGGCCGCCACCGAACAATTACACGCGACTTACCGATCCGTCCAAACTGGGGACGTCTCATCGCTGACCTATATTGTTGGCCGCGGCACCACCTTTGCCATCAACGGCGAACAGTTGATTACCATTCCGAGCAAAGAATTTGCACAACATTACCTAAAAATATGGCTCGGCGAGCGGCCGGTCTCTCAGCAATTGCGCGATCGGCTGCTCGGAAAATAAAACAAAAAGCTGGAATCAGTGCTTCTACTAATCGAGCCGATCCCACAGCCCTAGGGTCGGAGCCCCTCAATTTACTTGTCATCTAGGTGATTTATGCAAATTTCGTTGGCTTCGCTACTATGGCTACTACCAAGAAAAAATCTGCACCAACGACTAAGAAGCCTCAAAACTTCTTGGATGCACCGATTAACAAAAAGCTTTCCAAAGAAGATAAGCTCAAACTCTACCGCATGATCGTAGGGATTCGACGCTTCGAGGAACGCTCGCTACGCGCCTACAATCAAGGTAAGATCGGAGGATTCTTGCACCTCTATATTGGTCAAGAAGCGGTCGCCGCTGGCATCGTTTCCCTGATGGAGGAGAATGACCATATCATCACCGCCTATCGCGATCACGGTCACGCCTTGGCAGTCGGGATGTCGATGAATGAGTGCATGGCTGAGATGTATGGTAAATACACCGGTTGCTCGAAGGGCAAAGGTGGTTCGATGCACTTTTTCGCTCCAGACAAGAACTACTGGGGCGGCCACGGAATCGTCGCTGGTCAGACACCGCTTGGCGCCGGACTCGCGTTCGCACTCAAATATAAAGGCCTCAAGGGCTGTGCGATGGCTTTCCTTGGAGACGGCGCAGTCAATCAAGGTTCTTTTATGGAGACGCTCAATCTTGTTTCCCTCTGGAATATTCCAGTTGTGTTCGTGATCGAAAACAACGGTTACTCGATGGGCACCAGCCTCAAACGCTCCTCTGCGGGGGAAAACCTCGCACACCGTGCGGATGGTTTCGACATCGCTTGGGAAGTCTGCGATGGCCACGACGTATTTGAAGTGCGGGAAGTCGCCAACCGCGCAATGAAGCGTGCCCGCGAAGAGATGAAACCCTTCCTGCTCGAAATCCGCACCTACCGCTATCGCGGACACTCCGTAGCGGACGCGAACCACGAGAAGTATCGCACCAAGGAAGAAATAGAGGAATACAAGCGCACCAAAGATCCGATCAACCTGATCAAATCTCAGTTGCTCGCCGACGGCACTTTAACGGAAGCGCTCGCCAAGAAGATCGACCAATCGAAAAAAGACGAAGCCGAAGCTTCAACAAAATTCGCCGAAGACAGCCCTTACGCGCCGCGTGAAGAAATCCAAACTGATGTTTATTGGGAAGTAGACAATGACGCCGACAACCAGCTTAAGGGCACCTACTTCTTCAACGACTAGATGCCAATTACGAATTGAGCATTAGGAATTGCGACATGTATCAATTGCGATTCCCAACTCTCATTCCTGATTTCTAATTCCTAATTTTTAATTCTTAATTTCACCATACAATGCCACTTATCACTTACCGCGAAGCTATTAAGCAAGCACTCGACGAGGAGCTCCAACGCGACGAAAACGTCTGCATCATGGGCGAAGAAGTCGCCGAATACAACGGTGCCTACAAAGTCACCGAAGGCCTCTGGGCTAAACACGGCGACAAGCGCGTGATCGACACCCCGATCTCCGAGGCTGCGTTCTCTGGCCTCGCGATTGGCGCATCCATGCTCGGCATCCGCCCAGTCATTGAGATGATGTTTATGTCGTTCAGCTACGTTGCAATCGACCAACTCTTTAACAACGCCTCCTTCTGCCGCTACATGTCCGGCGGTTTGATGAATGTGCCCATCGTCGTCCGTGGTCCTGCCAATGGCGGCACCAACGTCGGCGCGACACACTCGCACACCATCGAATATATGGTGGCCAATCACCCAGGTCTGAAAGTGGTTTGCCCATCCAACGCTTACGATGCGAAGGGACTGATGAAAGCCGCGATCCGCGACAATGACCCGGTCTTTGTGATGGAGAATACCCTGCTTTACGGAGAAAAATGGGAAGTCCCTGAAGAAGAGTATATCGTCGAACTCGGCGTGGCTAACATTCTCAAGGAAGGCACCGACATGACTATCATTTCCCACGGTCGTTGCTCGATGCTCTCACTCGAAGCTGCTAAGACCATGGAAGCCAAGCACGGCATCAGCGTCGAAGTCGTGGACCTGCGCTCTATCCGTCCGCTCGACGAAGAGACGATTCTCCAGTCCGTCAAAAAGACTGGTCGCGCGCTGCTGGTCGAAGAAAATAAGCCGTATTGCGGTGTGGACGCACAGATCTCACATCTGATACAGCTGAAAGCTTTCGACTACCTCGATGCGCCCGTTCACCGTGTTTCCTCGGTCGATGCGCCGACCATTTACGCCAAGCCTCTCGAAGATTGGCAAATTCCAAACGAAGAGCGCATCATTGCAATGGCACAGAAACTGATGGCTTAAGCTAGTCTTCTTAATAATTTGTTTTTTCACCTGTCCAAAAGGCACTCACTTCAATCTCCCTCCACTACGTTTCAGGTAAATCATCACGATTCACCATCTTCGTACTTCTCGCACTAGATTACATTTCACTTCTCACTTTTTAAAATATGGCTACATTAATTGATATGCCCAAACTCAGCGACACCATGACGGTGGGCACGCTGGTCCGCTGGCTCAAAAACGAAGGTGACCCAGTCACCAACGGTGACATGGTCGCTGAAGTTGAAACCGACAAAGCTACCATGGAAGTCGAATGTTTCGACGACGGTATCCTGATTAAACGCTATTGCGGCGAGGGTGATGAGATCGCTGTCGGCGATCCAATCGCAGCGATCGGTGAAGCTGGCGAAGAAGCACCTGCCGTCACTAGTTCAGCACCAGCCGCTCCAGAGCCAGTGGCCGCAGCACCTGCACCAGCAGCACCTGCGCCTACCGCCCCTGCACCGGCTCCAGTAATCGAAGCTCCCGTCGCTACTCCAGACGCAACCGACGGACGCATCAAAGCCTCTCCACTGGCTAAGAAGATCGCAGCCGAAAAGGGTCTCGATCTCGCAACCATCCAAGGCTCTGGCCCTGGTGGACGTATCCTCAAGGAAGACGTGCTCAAGGCGAAGCCAATAGCAGCATCTGCAGCCGCTCCAGCAGCAAGCGCTGTCCCTGCTGCCGCACCTGCCGCGACACTCGAAGCACTTGAGATTCCGGTCTCCAACATGCGCAAGAGCATCGGCAAGGCACTGGTCGCGTCCAAGACACAGGCTCCACACTTCTACCTTCAAATCGAAGTCAACGGCGCGCCACTTGCGAAGCTCCGCAAAGAGCTCAACGGCAACCTTGCAGACCTCCCCCTGGAACAAGGTGGTGCGAAATTCTCGGTCAACGACCTCACCCTCAAGGCAGCTGCGGAAGCAGTGCGCCGCGTCCCTGCGATCAATCGCTCATGGGAAGGTGACAGCATCAAGCAACACGCCAACGTGCACCTCGCATTCGGCGTCGCGATCGATGACGGCCTCGTCACTCCAGTGATCCGGGCCGCAGAGACCAAAGGTCTTCGCGAAATCGGCGCGGAAGCGAAGGTGCTGATTAAAAAGGCACGTGGCAAGAAGCTCACTCCCAACGAGATGAGCGGCTCCACATTGACAGTGACCAACCTAGGCATGTTCGGCATTTCCGACTTCTACGGCATCATTAACCCGAACAATGCTGCAATTCTCAGCATCGGCGCTACGATCAAGAAGCCAGTGATCAACGAGAACGACGATATCGTCGTCGGCCAAGTGATGAAGATCGGTCTTTCTGGCGACCACCGCACCATCGACGGCGCCGTTGGCGCTCAGTACCTGCAAGCGCTCAAGGAAATCCTCGAAGCGCCTGCTACGATGCTGGTGTAAATGGCTACGCCATTTAATCGCGAATGACGGATAGTGAATTGCTAATTTAAACAAAAGCTCGCGAGTGATCGCGGGCTTTTTTTGTGAATATGTAAGATCACTGAATGTAGCCTCCGCCGTAAGGCGGGGGATTTTCAGCACTCATTTTCACGACACGTATCCAACGTAACCCGATCTCACGATCGAGGCCACAAGAGCGAAACGACTGAGCTATTCGCGGACGAGGCGGAGCACGTCCCTCCCCGATTCACGAATCATAAGGGAGGGACCACCTCCGCGTGGTCCGCGTCATACGAGTGCACAAAGATAAAATGTTCCACGATGAATGTTCCACAAACATCCAAATCGCTAAAACAGCCTCCATCTCTTTAATTAAAAGGGATATAAATGTTCCACGAAAATTGTTCCACAGCACCTTGTAAAACAAGGAGTGACAGCCCAGTGCTGATTCCTTCAGCTAGCAACCATGACAAAAGCTCCACTGCCACTGCCTAAAACAGATCCACTCATCTCCGTTCAAGTCTCCGTTTATGCGCTCGACGGGTGCGTTCGTGAAGCCGTGCATGGCTATCTCGATGCACTCGACGCAACCGGCATTGATCGCGACACGGGCACGATGTCTACCGTAGTGTGGGGCGAAGCCGCTGCGGTCTGGCCAGCACTTCAAATCGCCTACGAGGCCGTGGCCGCCGAACATAGTATAATCGTCAATACCGTGATGAGCAACTCCGCGCCTCTCCCCGCTCGCGCAGCAGGCAGACGGTAAGTCTAAGGAGCGTGGCCGACCCGCCCGCGTTGATCGTGCAAAAACGAGGGCGAATCAGACGCCCTCACTCCGATAAAGCCAAGGGCCTGCACCACACATAATTTTACCCCACGAATTGCATTCCAGTAGTCTCTAACACATCTTGCCAAATGCCCACTCAGCCAGACTATTCGATCATCATTCCTGCCTACAATGAAGCGGCAGAGCTGCCTGTAACACTCGCTGCAATTCGTAGTGCCATGGATACTCAATCGCTGTCTGGCGAATGCATCGTTGTGGACAACAACTCCACCGATGCGACCACAGAAGTGGCCAAAACCGCAGGCGCTGATCTAGTGGTGTTCGAAGCGATCAATCAAATCGCCCGCGCGCGCAATACTGGCGCACAAGCCAGCCGTGGGCAGCAGCTTATTTTTGTCGATGCCGATACACGGATCTGCGCCGAACTCTTAGCCGAAACACTGCGTCAGCTCGCAACTGGCAGCTGCGGCGGTGGCGCCATCATCGAATTTGAAAACACTCAGCAGGCTGGAGTGCTTGGCTGCTGGGGAATCGCCATATGGAGACGAATTTCAACTTTTACTCGCACTGCCGCGGGAAGCTTTTTCTTTTGCCAACGCGATGCCTTTGAGGCCGTCGGCGGGTTTGATCAAAAACTCTACGCCAGCGAAGAGGTGCGGCTATCACGGCAACTGCGTAACTGGGGCCGAGCACATGGCTTGAGCTTTGATATTATTACACAACCCGCCGCACGCACCTCGGCTCGCAAATTTCACTGGTATAGCGGCCCAAAAATGCTCGGCTGGGTCTTTTTTATGATGCTCGTGCCGATTGCAGTACGCTCTCGCAGGTTCTGTGGCTTTTGGTATAAGCGACCAGAGGGAGAAACCTGAGACCTAAGAAAAGCGACCTGAGGGAGAAACTTCACCCTAATTGCTTTGGCATTTTCGGCAGAGCTGCGTTACTACTCAAGTATGCCCACAGTCCACCATCGCATCGATCTTGCACGCTTTGAAATCATCATCGGCGATGCCGCAGCGGTGCTGGAATATACTCGATCCGGCAGTTTGATGACGATTCACCGCACCTACGTGCCGGTAGCACTACGCGGGCAAAACATCGCAGGGCTGCTGGCCAAAGCTGCGTTCGATAGCGCGCGCGTCGAACAGCTGCAGGTGCTGCCGCAATGCTCCTATATCGCCGGCTATGCCAAACGGTTTCCCGAAGCTGGCGCACTACTTATTTAAGGAAGAATCAATCTGTAGACACTCGCCCAGCTCGCGCTTGACAAGGGTGGTCGCACGAACCCTTGAAACTGACGCGCAACTATCTACACTTTCCCTATGCTAAAATCGATCGCTCTGATGATTGCCTTCCTCTCCAGTCTGCTTCTGGCCGAAAGCTCGGCCTGGCAAGTCTCCAAGGGCGCGCAATCCTTCAGAATTGACGGTACATATCATACCTTGGGCACCGCCGACTACCCGCAAGTCACCCATAGCCGATGCCTGCTTAGACCCAATAGCGTTCGAAATCGATCGAATGCACCGAACCTGCGTGTTTTAAATCCCTGCATCTTTTTTGTCCAAAGTTTGGCAGCCTGACAAATCCCGTCTTCACTTTTTTTGCTTTCATACTCAGCCTCAGCCATTACGCATTAGCCATCAGCGATTTTTAGCCATCAGCCATTCTCTTACCATGACACTTTTTCAAGCCACACTTTACACCGGGCTCTTTCTCCTCGTCTTCGGCGGTCACTATTTGTGGCACGGCATAAAAACTGCCAAGAGCACTCAAGCTTTTCCGCGTTCGCAGGCAGCCGCCTTTATCTTGCTCGGCGCCGCAGCTGCGTGGTTTCTCTACAAAGTGCTGCAGCTAGGCCCTGCAGATTTCGGACAATATAAAAACATCCTGTTCATCATCTTCCTAGTCACTGCCCTGGGCTCATTCTACTACGTGCCAGACTTTCTCGCCGTGCGCGGCTTAGCCGCGCTCATTCTCATGACGGCCGGCGTGCTGCTAGACGCCGCGTACATGCAGCTACCGCAGGCCCGCCTGTTTTTGGTCACTTTTGTGTATGTCGCCATTGTGGTGTCGCTGATCCTCGGTGCGAATCCCTACAAACTTCGCGACTTCTTTGAATGGCTCTACAAGACGGAGCGCCGTCCTAAACTCTTCGGCGGCGTATTTGCTGCATACGGACTGTTGCTAATCGGCGTTGCATTCAGCTACTAAACACCGTGGACAAAAAAATACCCCAGACTGGCCTGCTGATTATTGTTTCTGGCCCCGCAGGCAGTGGCAAAACAACACTCTGCGAGCGCATGCTCGCCGAACAGCCGGAGCTCTGGCGGGTCGTTACTTCCACCACCCGCAAGCCGCGCGCAGGCGAAAAAGATCACGTCGATTACTACTTCTTCGACCACGCCACCTTCGAACAAAAGATTACCGCAGGCCATTTCTATGAACATGCCCACGTGCACAGTAATATTTACGGCACCCTCAAAAGCGAGGTGCAGGACAAACTAGCCGCTGGCACCGACCTACTACTCAATATTGACGTACAAGGCGCCGCGCAAATGCGCGAGACCGCAGAGACGGACCCGCTACTCAAAGGCCACGTCGTCACTGTCTTTATCATGCCTCGCACCCTCGAAGAACTGGAGCAACGCCTCCGTGGTCGTGCGACCGATGCCGAAGACGAGATTCAGCGCCGCATGCAAGTCGCCCGTGACGAGATGCAGCAACACGAACTCTACGATCATACGATTCTGAGTGGATCACGTGGCGAAGACTTCCAAGCCTTACAAACAATCTATTTCGCCGAAAAGACGCAGCGGACGGACCTCGCCCCAGAAAGCTAGTACATCGCCAGAAATAACAGGTAATCTTGCCTGATATAATTCCGCCCTAGCATAGCGCAGGCCGGAGTAAGCAGCAGACGCTACGAGTGCAACGGCCTCGCACGCCTACCAATTGTATTCGACCGTGTAAGTGACCGTTGCAGTGCCGTCGGCTTCGACTAACACTGGAAACTCAATGGTTTGCGCATCAGTCTTTTCGAATTTCTGGCTCGGTGTTTGAATCTTCCAGTTGGACCAGCGGAAGAGCGGCTCCACCACTTTGACCGTCACGGTCTCGTCACTCCGATTACGAATCTCGACTTCAAAGGTCTCGCGGAGCATATTGCGACTCGGGTGCTTGTAGAAATTGGTACGCTTACGTTCGCCAACAATATCGAAGGCATTGCCGAGATAGACGCGGATGGTTTCGTTTTTTGGCGTGTGATCGATGGTATTTTCGCCGGTAAATTCGAGCTGCCCGTCGTCATCCATGCGGTAGAAACGCATACGCCCAGCAGGGAGTGGCACGCCGAGCCCGTTCTGTTCTTGGTTCTCAAGCTCGCGGTAAATTGAGACGTCTGGCTGTCCGTTTTGACCATAATTTTGATTTAGATTCATTCCGCCGCGGTAGTTCGCCTTCAGTCCCTCATAGACATAGAGCTTGGTGGTTTGCACATTCTCCGCGCGCACAAATTCGACTTGTTTGGTTTCACGATCGCGCAGTGTCGTCGCCAGCGGCAGCGTATACATGTGAAACTCATCGAACTTCTTTTCTTCGACTTGCGGAGCTGCAGATGTATCTGCCATGGCCATGGCGTAGACCTTCTCGCGGCGACTATTTTGTGGTGGCTCCACCTTATTCACATCGCCCGCGATCAGTTTGATCTTCGCGCCTTCAAAGGTCTTACCGGTGTTGTTCTCAATCGAAACCCATCCAGTGAGCGTTACCGCGTCGCCCTTTTCGGGTAGCACTAGATTGTAGTCGGACTTCCACGACATACCATTAGTCAAATAGCTAAGTTGGGCGTCAAAGGCTGCTTTTTTGTCGGTATGTAGCTTCCACGACAGCGTTGGCTGCAGCACCGAATCGTCACCAAGACTGGGGAAGAGCGGCACACCCGGCAACCGCGTCTGCAGCTCGCCATCGACTTCAATAATCGGCTCCAGAGGCTTTTGGAGCGAATTGCCGTATTGATTCTTGGTCGTGACCATGGAAGGAGCGCGGATAATTTTGCCCGATTCGATCACCTCTTTACCGTCCACTACTTTCAGGAAGCGAATGGTCTGCCCCTCAAACATTTGCAGCAAACGTTGCTGATCGACGGGGTCGCCGCGATAGCTTTGCTCGACGACACTGAGCGCCACCTTACCTGAAGGGTCGCGTAGAATCACCGACTCGGGCTCGAGTTGGGCCGTCACGCCACTGTAGCTGACATCACTGAGCCCCGCATTCAGATTGAGCGACACGGTATCGCGCACCACGCCGAAGTTTTCGTTGTAAACAGTGATCGCTGGCTGTGCTGAAGCAACGACAGCGAATAAAAAAACCGAGATAAGAGAGAGTGAATGATTCATAATATTAGTGAGACGTGCGAAAGTGCCTGTTAATTAGAACTCTTTTCATTCTATTTTCGAACTGAAAGATCACTTGGTATTTCAGCGGTAGATTTTTTCAGGGTCCCGAGGAGATACGCTCTTAAATAACATCCGTTTTGAACGCAAGGCCTTGTCGGCCTTCCACCGCCTCAGCCAAATCGCAGATTAGCTCAGTCAGCTGCAGAAAGCGCTCTCGCTTAGCATCATCGGCGATCAGACCGAATTCAGAAAAAGACAATACGCCGCCGCGCAATGCAATGGTACCCTTGGAATCTTTCAAAACCGTAGCAATCAGCGCACGGCGATCGCGATGAAAAATACGCGCGAGCCGAACATCATCATTGCTACGCAGGTCGATCGCAGAATCAAACAATGAATCGCCGCTTAACCAACGTTGCTTTGAGCCACTGTCACGCTGACGTAAACCGCCGAGCAAGCCCGCCGCGGTAATTTGCCATGTAAATGTCTCGTTGTCGGCTTGGACCTTTATGATCGTTTCAATCTGACGCGTATTTTGTAATCCCTTTCCCGGCACAGAGATCGAAAGCTCCCGTTGACGATACACACCATGCACAAATGGCTCCGCACGAATGAACCCGGCGAGCTGCGGCGTTGGCTCTGTCAAATCGACCTTTAGTTGCTGCGCTATTTTGCGATATTGAGAAACAATTTTCTCTGATGATTGTCGCACCATCAGCCAAAACAAAGCCGCTACTCCAATTGAGAGTACGACTATCAAACAGATTTCTAAAAGCATCATCACTGAGATAGTCAAAGCACGCCAAACTGCGAGTATGTTTTCACCCAAACATTAGACTGGAGCGAATTGATCCGCATCCTATGATAACAACTAAGTCTAGTTATGTCTCACATGCTTTAATAATTACTTATTATGAAAATATTCCATCTGCTCTGCGCACTTGCGATCGTCCTGATCAGCGGCTGCTCGACGACTAACCAACGTATCGATGCCAGTGGGGCGCAGTTTAACGGCTACACCGCCGCTGAAAAACGCCTTATCCGCAGCGGCGAAATCGCAATTGGCTTTGATGAAGATCAAGTCCGCATGGCGCTCGGCGATCCCAGCCACATCAAAGCCGACACCAGCTCCAGCGGCACGCGCTACATCTGGGAATACAATAAACTAGGCCCCAGCTATAATGTCTTTAACTCAGTCGGTATCAGCTCTCGTGGTGTTGTCAGTGCAGGCATTGGCGTCGGCGGCACCTCGACACATAGTAAATTGAGAAAGCATATTGTCTTTGAGCGCAGTAACCAAAGAGTCTCCGAATTTCAATCCTTCGAATAATTCAGACATGTCCACCGAACGCAGATACACGCAAGCCGACTTTCGCACACAACTCAGCTGGGCCGATCTCGATCCAGACTATCTACGCCAACTCGTCGGTCTCGCAAAAATCGAAGATCTGGCGGGCGCTGGACTCATTGAACGGCCCGAGCGACTCGGCGATGTAACCACCGCGCTCATGCCCGAAGGTGCAATCGGCACCGCCCAACTTACCGCCCGCGAGCCGATGGTCGTCTGCGGCCTTGGCTTGGTGCAGCTCGCACTAAACTCGTACGGCGAAGGCTGCAGCTTCGAGGCACATCTTCAAGACGGGGGTAGCGTCGCTGCAGGCGATTCGATTGGCATCCTCACCGGGCCTTCCGGCCCATTGCTGCAAGCTGAGCGCATCATTCTCAACTTTCTCCAGCACCTCGCTGGCATTGCTACCGAAACACGTGCCTACGCCGACGCCCTCAGCCAGAGCGACACTGTGCTACTCGATACACGTAAAACCCTGCCTGGCTACCGTGTATTGCAAAAATATGCCTTCGCATGTGGTGGCGGCTACAACCACCGCATCGGCTTGTTCGACCGCGTGATGCTCAAGGACAATCACCTCGCCGTGGCCGGAGCCACTGGTGGTGACCGGCTCACCGAAACGGTTAGCCTCGCCCGCAGTGCCTGTGAAGACCTCGCGATCGAGGTCGAAGTCGATACACTTGAACAAATCCCAGCGGTGCTTGAAGCTGGCGCCGACATCATCTTGCTCGATAACTTTTGCGAGAATAAGCTTAACGCTGCCATCGAACTGATCGGCGAGCGCGCCTGCAGCGAAGCCAGTGGTGGCATCCAACTCGACACTTTAGCGAGCCTCGGCACGCTCGGACTCGACTTTATCTCCACTGGTGCCCCCATTCACCAAAGTACCTGGAAGGACATCGGCCTCGACTGGCAATGACAGTGAAGTGATAATTAAGATTAAGCGTATGATTAAGTAGGCAAGGACTGTTCACAACAATCACTCCCCTCTGTGACTCCCCCCACTTCTCACTCAATAGGCATGAGCAACGACACAGATTACAAAGAATCCAAGAGCACCGACGACGAATTCGCCATCCTAAAGGCACTACTCGATGCGCCCGACGAATTTATTTCCGGCAGCCTGCTCGCCGCGCAGCTAGGCATTTCACGGCCTGCCATTCACGGTAAATTAGAGAAATTACGCGATCAGGGCTTTATCTTCGAAGCGGTGCGCAACCGTGGATACCGGCTTGCGCAGGAGCCCGAAGTGTTGCATCCCGCCTTGCTTCGTTACTATTTGCAAGACGCTGCGGCAGTAATCGATCTGCTTTATTTTCCAGTGATCGACAGTACCAACAGCGAAGCTGAGCGGCAAATCAGCTACGGCCGAAAAAGCCCGTTCGCCATCGCCTCTAGTTGTCAGACCAAAGGCCGTGGTCGCCTAGGCCGCGACTGGTATAGTGCCTCTGCAGATAACTTGTATCTGACAGTCTTATTTGAGCCAAACATCGCGCCGCAACAGCTCCAACATTTCACACTGTGGGCTGGCATCACCATCTGCCGCGCACTGCAAAGCTTCACGCCCAAAGCCAAGCTGCAGATCAAATGGCCCAACGATCTACACTGCGACGGCCGTAAATTCGCCGGCATGCTCACTGAGGCGAAAATGGATTCCGACAGTCTGCGCAGCATTGTCTTTGGCATTGGCATTAACCTTAACAGCAATCCATGCAATTTCCCCAAAGAGCTGCGCAAAATCGCCACCAGCCTTTACGCGATCCACGGCCACGAACTACCGATCAACAAAGTTGCCGCCCGCGTGCTGCAAGCGATCCACCAGGCCTATGAAGCCTGTATTCATAATAAAACAACCGAAGCACTCGCTGACGCGTGGGCACCCCTCAGCTCACTCAGCGGCAAACAAGTAACTGCATTCCAAGGCGATAAAGCAATCTCTGGCATCGCCAGTGGCATCGACGCATCCGGGGCACTACTGCTCGCACAAGCTGACGGCAGCACGATTTCCGTACGCGCCGGTGATGTCACATTAAAAAAGTAGGGGGCTTGCTTTAACTGGCCACCCAACAACACTAGTCACTCCCCAGAATCGATCGAGCAGCTAAAGCAACTCGACCACAAAAAGCTCCTCTGCCCTCCTATCTCCATTCTCAGCTCTCAAGTTCTTAAGTCTCAGCTCTCAGCTCTCAGCTCTCTAACCATGATCCTTTGCATCGATATTGGCAACACCAGCTGCCACTACGGAATTGTTGACGGCCAAACCGTCACCGACACTGGGCATTTCCCGACCGACGGCTTTCGCGACGGCGAATCCAAAGCCTTTGCCACATTACTCGAACCGCTACTTAACGGCGTCACCGGCATTTCTTTTTGCTCCGTTGTGCCTGCTATCAATGCGCATCTGCAAGCCAGTATTCGTCGGTTCAATCTGCCGATTTTTCACCTCACTCACACTAGCTGCCACGGACTCGACCTCGCCTATCCCCACCCCGAAGAAATCGGCCAAGACCGCCTTGCCAATGCCATCGCCGTACAGCAATACCACGGCGTACCCGCCATCATTCTCGACATGGGCACCGCAGTGACCTTCGACATTATTACCAGCGCAGGCTACGAAGGCGGGATCATCGCCCCCGGGATCTCCATAATGACCCGTTATTTACACGAGCAAACCGCACTCTTGCCTGAGCTCAGCGAAGCCGACTTGCTCAATGTCGAAGGAGCGATTGGTAAATCCACCGTGCACGCTATGAGACTCGGCGTCGCAGTCGGCTTTTCAGGTATGGTCGACGCTCTCCTCGCCCGAGTACTAACAGAACTCAAAGTCCGCGGCGAAGCCGAGCCGGTGGTGCTCTCGACTGGCGGAAGCATCGCCAACCTCACCAAGGACTGGGCCGACAAAAGCCACTTCGTCGAAGATCTCACCCTAATGGGCTTGGCGGTTGCGTTTGCGCGCTCCATGTAGCGATTGGCTTTACGCCCAGAACCGCCCCGGACAAGAACCCACGCCAAGAATCCAATCGCGGGATCAACCCGCTCGCTACAGATCAAATTCATCGTAGCGACTGGCTTTACGCCAGGATACCGTGCCCTGTCTGTGCACGATGCAAACGATCGCCGGATAAACCCGCTCGCTACGGATGGCCCACCATCAACGTATCCAGAAATCGCCGTTCATCATTTGCTGCATACGCTCTTTGAATTAGGCTAATTTCATGTCGTTTCCAGCGCAGGGCTTATCACAACTGCGTAAAAATAGAATCCGTATTCCAGGGGCACGCTATTTTATTACCTGCGTGACACAAGACCGCAAAACCGGGCTAACGACTGATACGATCTGGACCGAATTATTGCGGCGTTGCACCACGAACAGCGCTGATTTTCTGGCAATCGTGTGCATGCCCGATCATGTGCATGCATTGTTTGCACTCCCCGCCGAAACGAATCCGGGCGAAATCGTACGCAGCGTCAAAGGCCCGCTCACACCAGTTCTGCGCCGAGCACAGTTGTCCTGGCAAAAAAATTTCTTCGAACATCGCTTGCGAGCCAACGAAAACACCGAGCCGTATTTGCGCTACATGCTGTGCAACCCATATCGAGCGCAGCTGATTGCCAATCATGCACGATGGCCGTATTGGAAAATCCTCAGCGAATCTGCCCAATGGTTCATCGAAAAATTCCCGACCCAACGCCCCGAAGCGGAATGGCTATTACAAACAGCCCCGTGGCAGCCCGAAAAGCCGAAGCATAAGCCATGAATCAGAGGACGTTGCAGATTGCGGTCTGCACCGTAGCGACTAGGTTTATGCCAAGTACCACCACGGAAAAGAATCCACGCCGAGAATCTAATCGCGGGATATACCCGCTCGCTACAAATCAAATCCATCGTAGCGACTGTCTTTATGCCAGGAACCGCCTCCAACAAGAACCCACACCGAAAATCCGATCGCGGGATAAACCCGCTCGCTACAGATAAAATCGTAGCGACTGGCTTTATGCCAGGAATCGTTTGGCAGGGAGCGCCGGAGAGGTGATCGCGGGGTAAACCCGCTCGCTACGATCAGATGCTACAGGAATCCATGCTCTCCCGATTGCGACTGGCTCTACGCCCGAAATAATTCTACACCTTGCGCGCGAAATAGAAGCGCGGGCGGCCACTCAAATCCTCCAGGCTCTCACCTTGCAGCCCCGCTGCCGCTGCCAGTGCATCTAGCGCCTCGGACTGTGCGATACCGGTCTCGAGTGCGAGCAACCCGCCTGGTTGCATGTGACTCGCGGCGTTTTTAAAAATGAGCCGACAATCGTCAAGGCCATCCGCACCCGAAACCAGCGCGCTGTGTGGCTCATGGTCGACCACTTCGGGCTCGGCGGTGGTCATTTCTTCGTCGGTTAAATACGGCGGGTTTGAGACGATGAGATCATAGCGTTGCACACCTAGCCCCAAAGGACACCACCAACTCCCCTCGTAAAACGTGACCCGAGCACTTAGCCCCAGAGCGGCCGCATTTTCTGTTGCCAATGAAAGCGCTGCGGCACTGACATCGACCGCATCGACCGACGCCTTAGGATACTTATTTGCCAATGCTAAGGCTAAGGCACCAGACCCCGTGCCTAAATCTAATATCTGCTTAGGATTCTCTGTTAAGGCTTCACTCACAAGCTCGACCAACTCCTCGGTTTCATAGCGTGGAATCAATGCGCGGCGATCCACTTTGAGCTCCATGTCACAGAAATCCACCGTGCCAACGATGTATTGCATTGGCTCGCGCTCCGCACGACGCTTGACTAGGGGGCGCAGGGCGGCGAGCTGCACTTCAGTGAGTGGACGATCGAGGTCGAGATACAACTCCAACCGCTTCACCCCGAGCGAATATGCAATCAACGTATCCGTATCTAGTCGTGCATTTGGCACGCCCTTAGATTCGAAGAAAGTCTCCGTACGCTCTTTAATTTCGCGAATCGTTAACAGTGCCATAATACGTTCTTAAAAAAGTAAACTTAACTTAAACCGTGGCGACGTTACTTGCAACGGCCTGTTAGCGAATTGGCCTGATCCAACTGCTAGCCGTGGTAAGCAACGACGCTTCAAACAAACGATTTCGCATATTATAGACAGATTGTTTCGAAGTCATTTTCTTCACTTTCAGTTCTCAGGTTTCAGCTCTCCGCTCTCAGCTCTCCGCTCTCCCGAGTCTCAGCCCTCTGCCTGTGCCTTCAATAGATTCTGAATACGGGCATCGTAGTCGAAATCCTGCAGACCATCGATCAGATCCTTGAGATCTCCATCAATCACGGATGGCAACGACAAGCTCAGGCCAATACGATGATCGGTGAGTCGACCTTGCGGATAGTTATAAGTGCGAATGCGCTCCGAGCGATCGCCGGTGCCAATTTGGCCCTTACGCTCCGCGGCATATTTCGCATGTTCCTCGTCCTCTTTCGCCTTGAGCAAGCGCGAGCGCATGACGGTTAAGGCTTTGGCACGATTTTTAATCTGTGAACGCTCATCGGCACAATAGACAGTCACCCCCGTCGGGATGTGCGTCATCATCACCGCAGAGTCAGTTGTATTGACGTGCTGACCACCAGCGCCCGAAGCACGCATCGTTGCGATGTCCAAATCCTGGGTACGAATCTCGATATCCACTTCTTCCGCCTCAGGCAGCACGGCCACTGTAGCAGTTGAAGTATGGATACGGCCTTGCGTCTCGGTCACCGGGACACGCTGCACGCGGTGCACACCACTTTCAAATTTCAGATACTTGTAGGCATCTTCGCCGGTCATATTGAAGATAATTTCACGATACCCACCAGTATCGGCCAAACTGGTGCTCATCACTTCCACCTTCCAACCACGCCGCTCGGCGTAACGGCTATACATACGAAACAGATCACCAGCAAAAATGTTGGCTTCGTCCCCACCCGCTCCCCCACGGATTTCCATCACCGAATTACGACTATCGGTCGGATCTGGTGGAATCATCGCACGCAACACATCGTTTTCCAAGGTTTCGATCTGAGCACGAAGCTCGACCAGTTCTTCTTCCGCCATTTCGCGGATTTCTTCCTCGGTCTCCTTGTCCGCAATCATCGCCTCATTTTCTGCGATCGCTTTGTAAGCCGCATTGAAGGCTTCGAATTTTTCGATCAAGCTACTGACACGCTGGTGCTCGCGCCCCACTTCCGCCGCACGACGTTGGTCGGAATAGAAGTTAGGCTCAGCGATTTGAGCGTCCAAGGAGTCAAGCTTGGCACGAAATGGAGCGATATCAGGAATTTTTGACATGTTATTGTATGTAAGCCCGCAGAATGTAGTGGGTTAATAAATCAATTCGCGAAAGTCGGCACAAGGTCAACCACGGAGGGCTGGCGAGGCATAAAATCTCGCGCTGCCAGCACTCATAATCCTTCGCTTTTGAGCACCAGTCCGCGGCGCTGAGCAAGAGCACGCAGACAGAGACTGGCAGCAACGCCGACGACGATGCCAAGCGTCCCCCAGCCGACATCTGCCAACGATGTAACCCTGTTGGGCAAAACCAGCTGTGCGCCTTCGGTCAATAACAGTAGTGCGAGTAAGAATGCCGCGGCCCACATACTGAGCGACAGGTGGCGGTGCCCGATCGGAAGGCTGCGGTCAGCTGGCCGCGCTTGATTACGAGTCAGCAGCCAGGGGCACAATAGACCAGCGGCACAATAAGGCACAGCTGTGCGCAACTCGCCGTAACGATCCGCCCAGTGACTCAGCCATTCTGGCAGCCACCACACTTCCCGCATAATCGGTGATCCTCGCAGCGACAGATACAGGATGGTCAACAACAGCAGCAGATAACTCGTACGTACCCCCCACTGAAGTCCGACCAACGACAGGACGCGGCTGTGCTTTAAAAAAGATGGCTTTTTCATGTTTACGTTAGGTATCGATCGGTTGAGCGGCAATTGTGGGAGCAAGGCGGGCGGCATGTCGATTGAAATACAGCACGAATTTGTAGCGAACGGACTGTTTCCTCGATTTGTCCTGCTAAATGCGTTTTCTGGCTTACAGCCAGTCACTGCAAATGTACAAACGCTACGAACGATTTTTTTACTTCATTTACTTTACCCATCGATAAGCTGTGCTAAAGTAATGTATTATAAATTATGGGTTACTTGACTATTATCATTTTAGGCGCCGTCTGTGGCTTAATTGGCTCTTTTGCCATGAATCTTTTTATGCGCACTGTTAGTCACGCTTACAGTCAACGAGTAGATATGGTCATTGCCTTGGGTAGCTTTTTTACCGGTACGGTCGATCGGGCAGCAATACTCGGTACAATTATCCATAGCTTAAGTGGCATTGTATTTGGGATTTTATATTTTCTTCTCATGAACGCGATGAACTCATTAAGCTTCCCGTCTGCAGTCTTTCTCGGCCTCGGGTTTGGGTTTTTTCACGGGCTGATCATGAGCTACTGCTTGATGTTCATCGCCAGCGAGCGCCACCCGCTTGAGACCTATCGCAAAGCGACCCTTGAACAAGGACTGCTTCACTTAGTCGGCCACATGATCTTTGGCGGCGTCGCAGGTTTAATTGGCGGTCTGCTCGCACTCGGTCTTTAAGTACTGATCAGTCCTCTAGTGCTTTACATGTTAGCTCGAAGCACTAGAACCAAGAGATGAATCGCTTATTTTCACTCATCGCCCTGACTCTCGGCTGCGCCACGTTTGCTTTTACCGGCTGCCAAACACCTGCTCCTTCTCAACTGGATAGCGGTATTATCGCTGCAACTCAAGCGCCGGTTAACCCATCGCAAGTGGCTACCGATCAGCCAGTTACTGCACCAGCACAAGGCCTCTCGGTTGATGGTGATTTCGATGTCATCTTCAAGACCGACCAAATCAAAGTCTCGAAAACCGTGCTGCAGCCAGCATCTGTGGGAGAAAACATCAAATACCGTATTCGGATCGAAGCACTCGCCGCACTCAGCACTGTCCGCATAACAGAGACCATCCCCGCTGATATTCAATTTAAGTCCGCCAAGCCAAGTGCTTCCCTTTTAAACGATCAGGCCGCTTGGGTATTTCCCACGATGCAGAAGGGCTCGATACAAGCCATCGACGTCACCGTTGTCTCCACACGTGAAGGAGATCATCAAATCTGCTCGACCATTTCGGTCGACAGTGCGATTTGCCTAAAATTATTTTCTGGTCAGCCGCAACTCAACGTCGTCAAACAAGGCCCGAGCAGTATCGAGCTCGGCGAAATCGCTACTTGGACTGTTACCGTGACTAACAACGGCTCTGCAGACGCGACCAACGTTGTCATCACCGACACACTTCCCGAAGCCTTTGAACCGACCACCCCACTCAGCCAAGCAATCGGTACCCTCACACCCGGGGAAACCAGTGTCGTTGAGTACAGCGCTAAGGCCATCGCACAAGGCGAATTCCGCAACCTCGCCGTTGCCACTTACGACGGAGGCCCGGCTATCGCCGGTGAAAGTAGTTCCCCGATCACCGTCGTCCAATCTGGGATCCGTATTCGTAAAAGTGGCCCAGCTGAAGGCTACGTGTTCAAGCCCACTACTTTTATTATTACCATCGAAAATACCGGCGATACCGACTTAAAAAACGTTCGCATCACCGATATTCTCGCTAAGGGTAGTTCAGTGGCTGACAATGGCGGCGGACGTGTGAGCGGCAACGCAATTGGTTGGATGATTCCAAACCTCCCAGCCGGATCCAGCCAATTGATCACCACTGAGATCGCAGCGACTCGTAAGGGCGAGTCTACCAACACCGTCAAAGTGTTGACCGAAAATGGTCTTGAAGCCAGCGACGCCGTCATCACTAACTGGCTCGCAGTGCCGGGTGTCACCGTCTCGATCACCGACAGCAAAGACCCAGTCCGCGTGCAGGAGGAAACCGTGTATAGCATACAAGTTCGCAATCAGGGTAAATTTGAGCCGGTCAGCGGCACGGTCACTGTCACTTTTAATGACAAAATCAAGCCAAGCTCGGTCGCTGGCGATGCCCAAGGCATCATCGATGGTCAAATAGTGACCTTCCCACGTACGACATTGGAACCAGGTAAGGACACAAATCTGACGATCACTGCCGAAGGTGCGAATATTGGCCCAGGCCGTGCCGCTATGACCTTCAGTGCTGACTTCCTCAGCGACCCAATCATCAGCCAAGAAACGACCAACGTTTACTAGACAGACTATTTAGAATTCCCAGAAGCCGTCGGAGTAATCCGGCGGTTTTTTTGTGAGCTGTCAAAAAGGCACTTATAACATTATGTAACCATGCCCACTAAATTAAAATTCGTAAAATGAGTGAACCAAACTGGAAAAACGAAGAAGCGTGCCTGCTCTTCAAATTCTTGCCCTTGCGAATTGCCGGTTAAGTGAGTAAAACCGACGGATTGGATGCAATTGAATTGCACCAAAAAATATGGTTCTTCGTCGATTGGCTGGCGAAGCATTAACGTCACTATGACTGATTGTGCCGTGCAATCGCGTGAAAGAATTGAGGTCGCCCTGCCCCCTTCATTGTAGAATGTGTAAATACCGTGTACGATTCGCACACACGCTTCTTGATGTAAATGACAATGCATATGAGATAAGCTCCCCGTATTGCGCGTTTTTATAAATATTATTCTGATTATACAATTTCGGGCGTTTTTTTAATTTTGCTAGACTGACCGTTTACAATTCGCCCCATCACTAACATGACTATTATTCAGCTAGATTCCGACTCTAGCCTTGCCTCAGCCGAGCGAGTAAATTTGCTCCCGGTACTAAACCCAGAAAAATTATGTCAGAAGCTACATCCGAAATCGGCCTTATCGGCCTCGCAGTCATGGGCCAAAACTTGGCTCTCAACGTCGCCGACCACGGCTTCAAGATCTCCGTCTACAACCGGACGACTTCCAAAATGGAAGACTTCGTCAATGCAAACCCGAACACACCGGGTGGTCTTGAAGGTTGTGAAACGCTTGAAGGTTTCGTGGCTTCGCTCAAGCGCCCGCGCAAGGTCATCATCTTGGTACAGGCTGGCTGGGCCACTGACAAGGTGATCGAAGGTCTTACAGAGCTCATGGAAGAAGGTGACATCATCATTGATGGTGGCAACGCCAAGTGGGACGACACGATTCGCCGTGAGAAAGAACTCACCGCCAAAGGTCTGCGCTTCATCGGTTCCGGTGTTTCCGGTGGCGAAGAAGGTGCACGTTTCGGTCCATCACTGATGCCGGGTGGCAGTAAGGAAGCATGGTCACACCTCGAACCAATTTGGAAAGCAATCGCTGCCAAGGTCGATCCCGACACCGGCAAACCAATCGAAGGCGCTGAAGCTGGCAAGCCAGTTGAAGGTGGCTTCAGCTGTACTGCTCACATTGGCCCAGACGGCGCAGGTCACTACGTCAAGATGGTGCACAATGGTATCGAATATGGCGATATGCAGATGATCTGCGAAGCTTACGACCTGATGCAGAACGTGCTCGGTCTCAAGCCAACTGAGATGGGCGACATTTTCTCTGAGTGGAACAAGGGCGACCTCGACTCTTTCCTCATCGAAATCACTGCTGACATTCTCAAGCAGACTGACCCTGTTACCGGCAAGCCATTCGTCGACATCGTCCTCGATACCGCAGGACAAAAGGGCACGGGCAAGTGGACGTCTGTTAATGCACTCGACATGGGCACACCTGCTCCAACTGTTGCTGAAGCCGTGTTCGCACGTTGCATCTCTGCAGTGAAGGACGAGCGCGTTGCTGCTTCTAAGATCCTTAGCGGTCCAGACGCTACACCTTTCACAGGTGATAAAACCGAGATGGTCGAAGCGATTCGTGAAGCCCTCTACGCGTCGAAAATCTGCTCATACGCTCAAGGCTTCCAGTTGATGCGTGAAGCGCAAAAGGAATACAATTGGGAGCTGAACTTTGGTGAGATTGCCCAGATTTTCCGCGGTGGCTGCATCATTCGTGCGGCCTTCCTGCAAAAAATCACTGAAGCCTTCGCTCGCGATCCTGAATTGGCTAACTTGCTGCTGGATCCCTACTTCACAGGTGCGATCAACAAAGCCCAAACCAGCTGGCGCAAGGTGGTGGCACTCGCAGCCCAGCACGGTGTCGCTATTCCTACTTTCAGCTCTGCGCTGTCTTACTACGATGGTTACCGCACCGCCCGCTTGCCGCAAAATCTATTGCAAGCACAGCGCGACTTCTTTGGCGCACACACTTACGAGCGCACTGATGAGCCGCGTGGCAAGTTTTACCATATCGACTGGCCGAAGGCAGACCGCCCTCAGTTGGAAATGTAGCGAAGCTAGTAAATTTTATAACAAAAAGGTCTCCCACTGTTGGGGGGCCTTTTTTGTTTCATGAATCATTGTCACGGAAATCAAGGGAGGAACTATCACTGACAACTAGCACAATAAAAGTGCTCAAGAGTATTGCATTAATGATTCTCCAAGTTTGTACCACTTCGAGCATTTTCGATTGATACCAAAATTACTGCGCGCTACTGGACTCTTTGGTTTTGTAAGTTCGTACGCCTGGTTTTGCGAGGATCTCGAAATACACTGATGTCCATTCATCTGCCAATGCATGATCAAGTGCTGAGTTAATTTCGGCCACGTGAAGCGGTAGTGCGTGGTTAGCCGTTTCACCCACCTTGCAATCAAAATCCCAGAAATCCACACCCTCAGGTAGATTTTTTTTACGCTCACGTTTCACATATTTTCGAAGCTCTGATTTAATTGCTTCGATCACACGCGTGGGCGCATTCTTAGGGTCGTTTATTGGAAATGTCTTTTTCATAGCGTCAGTCTTTAAACTCTCTTGTGTCTTATCCCTAATATGCAGCAACGGTCTTCTCGATTATAAATAAATAGTTAAAGTGCTGTATATGAAATCGTTGTTATACAATAGTGCGATTTTTCATACTTTGTTAAATTCAGCACACCGACTTACCCAGATAAGCAAGCGACCACATCTCTTTCCATAATCGATAGCGCCCATCGTACGATATTTTACCTACTTCTGCTTGAAATTGACGCGGGTTCAGAAAACCACTTTGGAGGTTGAGGCGCTCCAAAATACGCTGTTGATCGTTGAGCTCCTCGAGTGGAGAATCTTGGAATGGAATTGGTTTCAGTTTACTGTTAGTAAGACGTAACTGGTGTAACTTGAGTAATCGCTTCAATGAACCGGTTAGTGGTTTACGTACAATATTCCAGGCTTCAGGATAATAACCACCAAAGGGTAGAAACAAATTATCCGTAACCATTCGGCACTCGTTTTCGCCTTTTGTGCTCAAAGTGTAACAGGCCGTCGCCCCACCCTTGCGTTTGGGGATGAATAATATTTGTAGCCGTATCAGTTTATCGGCACTTTCATAAATTGACGCTCGTAAGAACGTCTCTTCAAATAACTCTGCTTTCAGGGCACTGAGACGGGTAAATTCAACATTGCGGAGCCATTGCCTGACTTCAATTAATAATGGATCAGCAGGCCATTCATCGCCCTCAGCATTGAGTTTAAAACTCGGAAATAAAGGCATCTCGCTGCGGCTAAGCGCTTTAATCGCTAACCAATAATAGCCTGTTTCCAATAGAAACCAAAGTGTAAGTCCTGTAATAAAGTGCACCCAATCCGGTCGCAACGAAATCTGTAAAGCTTTGAGAAAATATGAAAACAGGCCCGCAAACAATATCCAACGTAACCAGCGGCCCAGGACTGTGAAGATTGGAATGCCCTTACGTAAGCCGATGTGAGACAATAAAACTGCTAAAGCAGCGATTCCAAAAAGAATAAGCTGAAAAGTCGATTGTGTGGTAGCAAACATGTTGAATTATTAATAAATAGATCTGTTTGTAGCATTATGATGCTCGTTTACGGCGCTTGTTCCATTTTGATCTTTATCAGTGCTTTCAACGCAAACGAGCGAGCGAGACAATGCTCACTCGCTCGGCGATAAATGATATAAACAGCGATAACCTGTTGGCCTAAGTTTTAGTTTAGGCGCAGGGGCATGACCACACAGATAAAGTTATCGAGTGTCTTAAATAGCCCTGGACTGAGTTCATCTTTGAATTCGAAAAATACCTCATCCTTGGTCAAGGCCTTTAGTGGCTCAATGAGAAACTGAGGATTAAATGCGACTTGAACTTCAGGTCCGTCGTAAGCGATGGCCATTGACTCATGTGATTCGCCATATTCGGTACTAGAACCAGAAATTTCTAGAAGGTTTTTGCTGACCTTGAGCTTCACAGAATTGCTCTTATCGGATGTGACCAAGGCTGCACGGTGCACGCACTCTAGCATCAGTTCACGTTCAATTTTCACGCGGTGCTCTGTCTCTTTTGGAATGACTTGTCGGTAGTTTGGATAGTTCCCTTCAACAATTTTGGAAACTAAATATAGGTGATCAACCAAGCCTGTATCACTGGAATCGTCGATGCTGATTTCAAAAGCCGCCTGGCGATCATTGAATGCTATTTTGACCTTATCACCTTTGCCCATCAAGCGCTCAAGCTCAGCAACTGTTTTAGCGGGAAGAATGAGACTACCTGCGTTGTCTTCGCTGATTTCAGTATCGAGGGCAGTTAACGCAAGACGTCGGCCGTCAGTCGCGACAAGAGTGAGTTTTTCGTCTGCAAAATTGAAATAGACGCCATTCAAAATATAGCGGTTCTCATCACTGGATTGACCATAAGAAACACTCTTTAACATACTGACAATTTCAGTCTGAGAAAGCTCGAAAACGTGTCGGTTTTCAAATGATGGCAGCGGTGGAAATTCTTCCGTGCTGATACCCATAATTTTGAAGTTTGAACCACCGGATGTGATTTTAGCTTGGTTGTTTTCGCTGGTTTCAACGAAAATTTCATTTTGAGGCAATTCGCGAATGATCGTCGCCAATTTACGCACGGGCAGCGTGAGGCCACCTGGCTCAGAAACGTCAGCCTTAATCCGGCAGCGAATACCGAGATCGAGGTTAGTCGTCGTTAACGAAATATGGCCCTCTTCTGCTTCAATCAGCACATTGCTGAGGATTGGCATTGTGGCTCGTGCACCGACAACATTGAGTACTTGTTGTAGGCCGTTGCTAAAATGATCTTGGTTGATCTTAAATTTCATGACTTAAATTTTGGGATTTTAGAGTTACTGGCAATGCTTATATATTAGTCTCTTTTTTAATATATAAATCTCTTCTTCTTAATATATGTGTGGATGAGCTATAATAACTCAACAAGTAATTGTTCAGTAAGCTTTTAGAGGCTATTTTTGCTGTGAATACTGCGGTCAAGTGTTCGGTAAAAAGGTGAATGAATAGTTGATTTTATTTTTATTCCACACTGTTTTCACAGTTATCAACGAGTTATTAACTAGATGATAAATTTACTCCCTTTAAGTGCTTTTTAGCACGGTACAGGCGAAAAAAGTATCGAATTGGGCCAAACATGATGTAACCAAAGAAAAAGAATGCGAAGAAAAGTTCTTTAAAGACGAAGGCTATTCCTAGGCCAAAGATAAACAAAATAAAGGTCCGTATGCGCGTGCTAGTCTGCCAATCGATTTCTTTGAAGCTTGGATAGGGTATGTGACTGATCATCAAAAAGGCAACCGCTAGCATCAACGGTGGCATGAGTAGCTCAAAACCATGCATTTCATAGCCATATTTTTCGAAACTAGTATATACCAATACTAGTGAAGCGACCATGGCAGCGGCAGCTGGCACTGGCAGACCAATGAAGTCCTTGGTGCCTTTTAAGCGCTCCGACGGCGTCAGCATTGGATGGGTCAATACATTGAAGCGCGCGAGTCGTACAGCGGCACACAGTAAATAAATAAAACCGATCAGTTGGCTAACTGGTAAGACGCCATCGTATTGCTCTGTTGGTTTAAGAATCAGAAAGATCATCATCATCGCAGGTGCGACGCCAAACGATATAACATCGGCGATGGAATCGAACTCGATGCCAAACAGTGATTCACGGCCACCCATACGCGCGACACGACCATCAAAAGCATCGCAAACGACACCAAAAAAGATAAACCACACAGCTTGGGTAAAATGACCATTAATGACTGCTGGATCAGTTGCGTAGTTCGCCTCAATGCAGCGCATAATGGCCAAAAAACCAAAAAAAAGGTTTCCAGCTGTCAGGCTATTGGGAAGCAAATAAATATGGCTGGCCTCATCAGAATCAGAATATTGATGGGTGGGCGATTTTTCGGGATCTTTCATTGAGTCGCGGTTGATTACTCGGATGCATCATGTTTATGGCGAATCGATTCTAAATACTTCCAAAAAGAATCGTGCTGTTCGACCATAAACTCTTCTGAAACAGGCATTTTGAATCGAAAGATGAAATCTGAAAGGGTGTTTTTATGAAGGATGTAGTGGGCAAATAAACCATCTTTATCTTGTTCAAAATAAATGCGGAATTCGCCTGCTCTTACCCGGTAATAAGTTTTACCATTACGATTAAAGCTGCCGAGTTCATCATTGGGATGATCCAGCTGTTCTTGTGTTAAACTACTGACGACCTCGATGAGGAGCATCTGTGAGCGAGTCTCAAGCTGATTAAGCTCGTGCATGCTTTGTTCGCTAAAATTGACCTGAAACATAATAAAGTATTGGCAGCTGAGCGTTTGTAAAAGATCTGTAGGTTAGAATGGATCGGTCTCTGTGCAACCGCAGAATACATTTCATCCAGTCACCACGTAAAGTTGACCTCGGCGATGCGCGTGACCACTCTGTCCCAGAAATGGTAAAAGTAAAAATTAATTATGAAGGTGGGCTACGTTGTCAACTAGAGCACGAGTTGTCAGGTAAGACGTTCAAAACGGATGCCCCTGTCGATAATAATGGTAAGGGAGAAAGCTTTTCGCCAACCGATTTGTGTGCTTCGGCCCTAGGTGCCTGTATTGCGACAATTATTGGCATGCAGATGGAGGCGCTAGGTTTGGATTTAAACGGTATGCGAATTGAAGTGCAAAAAGAGATGACGGCCGATCTACCTCGGCGTATTGCCAAACTAATTACCGAAATTTGGCTACCGATTACGTTGAATGATGACCAAAAGTGGCATGTGGAACTAGCTGCAAAGAATTGCCCAGTGCATCACAGTCTTAATATGGAAATTGATAAACCAATCATATTCCACTGGAAGTAGTTTATAGTTAATGACTTAAGTGTATGGAAAACTCACTAGAATCACTTTCAATCTTACTCGTATTTGACCAGCGCAATCGGTTATTGGTCCGTATCAATTCAAAACAGTGTGTTGAACCGACATATACAAGTAAAGCGAGGGAAGTGTGTCGGTTTACAGAAGATTGTGTCGAACCGGTGACGGGTGTCGCTGGTAAAGCGTACTTATTAAGCCAGCACACGACTGTGGACCAAGCATTGCTAATTTATTGCGCATTACAAAGTGATGTAGTCGTTGAAAACGGTCGTTATTACAGCCTAGATCAAATTCAAACAGAATCGGCAAATGGTCAGTTGAATATTTCGCCATTACTCGCTGAAGTTTTACTGAAAATTGAACCTGACTTGATCCGAATACCATATTTAGATTCGACCGAAACCGAATATATTTATCGATTTCGAACCGCGAAAGAACGAAATAGTGCGATCTATATAGATCAGCAATCAGAAGAATTATATCAAAGTAAGCTGTGCCGTGCAATCAAAGCAGCACGACGCACCAAGGAAAAAATTGCCGGAGAGCCGGCAGTGCTCGATTTTGGAGCGGTGACTTATGTGATCCCGAGCCATTTTGGCTTTTGTCTCGGTGTCCAAAACGCAATTGAGCGTGCCTACGAGACTGTCGCAGCCAATCCAACAAAACGAGTTTTTATGCTTAGTGAGTTGATTCATAATCCCTTTGTAAATGAGGATTTATTAGCACGTGGAATTCGTTACCTACAGACTGACAAGGGTTTACCTATATGTGAGGATGGAAGTATCGCTTCAAGTTCAGCGAGCCCGAATACACTTTGGAATCAGCTCACCTCGGAAGATGTTGTCATTATTCCTGCATTTGGCGCAACCAATGAGGATAAACTGCGTTTATTACGCCGTGGCTTAAGCATTCGAGAAAATGACGCTACCTGTATGCTGGTTGAAAAAGTTTGGAAGGCCGCGCGACGTTATGCCAGGGAAGGTTACACAGTCATCATTCACGGAAAGTCGGAACACGAAGAAACCAAGGCTACTTTCTCGAATAGTTCTAGTCATGGGCCAGCTTTGATGATCCGTAATATGGAGCACGCTAGACTTTTGACTGAAGTGATTCAGGCACAAGGTGCTGAAAAAATACAACTGTTTGAAGACTCTTTTAAGGGCCTGCACTCGAAGGGCTTTGATCCAGCCAAAGATTTGCAGAAGTTAGCTGTAGTCAATCAAACCACCTTGCTTCGTAATGAAACGCTCACTATCATCGAATTTTTTAGAAAGTTCATGGTGCAGTGTTATGGGGAAGCGCAGGTGGCAGAACATTTATGGTCCAAAGGTAAGGGGGATACACTCTGCTATGCGACCCAGGTGAATCAAGATGCACTTCACAAAGCGGTTGAACAACCGATCGATGCAGCGCTGGTTGTGGGGGGTAAAAACAGCTCAAACACCTTTCAGCTCCACCGCGTGTGCGAGCAACGGTTTGGTGAAAATGCGCATTACATTCAGTCCGAAGCGAATATTCTGACATCGGATCAAATACGGCACTACGTCTTTCCATGCCCTTCAGTCCAGACATCCTCAGCCAAAGAAGTGGTTCGGCCTTTTCTTAATGCGATGCCTGAGCCTAAACGTATTTTACTAACAGGCGGTGCATCATGCCCAGACGGCTTGATTCAACAAGTGATCCATAAGATCAATAGCTTTTTTCCCCCGCGATCGATTCGATCGATCGAATCGATTCTTAAAGCGTTTGAGGTAGAGAGTTGATCAATACTAGGATCTGGTTAAGCTCTAAACTATGTTGACAGTGATTTCGGAGCTGGAAGGTAATCGTATTTCTCAAGTCGATTTTAAGATCGGTTCTGCGGTCAAACATAAATTATACCACTATTATGGTACGGTCATTGCATATGACACACTCTGTGCCGCTGGGGATAAATGGTATTTAGCAAATACAACACAGCCAGGACGTGAGCAACCATGGTACCATGTTTTAGTGAACCAAAGTGGCTGTCTCACGACTTATGTGGCGCAATCCAATTTAGAACCCGATGTAGGTATACCAGCTGGCGATCACTTTCAAATTTCTTAGCGGTACAACAAAGTGGTTACGTTGCTCAGCAAAGATAACTGAGCTATTAGCCCGCTTAAACGCCAACTGCAGTGAGCTCGTCTATTTCCGTATCCAGCCCTTCCAGCACAAGTTCACCAAATAATGTGCTGGCTGTAACACGAGTGAAACGAACTGGCACGATTTGGCCAATCAGACGGGCGCTGGCTTTGACGATGACCACGCGATTTCCCGCGGTGCGACCAACAAACATATTTTCGCCTTTTTTAGCAGGGCCTTCGAATAAAACATCCTCGTTTTTGCCAACGAGAGCTTCATTTCGGGCGAGTGAACTTGTTCTAAGGATTTCGAGGAGGATCTGATTGCGCTCTTCTTTTTGTTCCTTAGTGATGGGGTCACCGAGTGGTTCGGCTGTTGTGCCTGGACGCACACTGTATTTAAATAAATAGGCCATATCGAAACCGATCTCTTCAAAATTTTGCCGTGTCAGCTCGAAGTCTTCATCAGTTTCACCAGGGAAGCCGACAATGATGTCCGTCGAAATATACATGTCTGGGCGCACTTTACGCAGCTCAGCGATAATGCTTTTGAACTTTTCGATGCTGTACGGGCGGCGCATCGCTTTGAGGATACGATTGCTCCCGCTTTGCATCGGAAAGTGGATATATTCGACCAGTTTCGGCAGACGCGCGTAGCAGTCGATCAAGTCCTGCTTGAAGCCGACTGGATGTGGGCTAGTGAAGCGAATGCGATCTATGCCTGCAATTTCATGGACACGTTCTAGTAATTGAACGAAGGGGCTTTTCTGGTCGACGAATGGAAATTCTCTAATTCCGTATTGGTTGACGATTTGGCCTAGAAGCGTTACTTCGCGGGTGCCGTTGGCAGCTAGCTGCTCAATCTCATCAATGATTTCGTCCATTGGTCGACCTCGTTCAGTACCACGTGTTTTTGGCACGATGCAATACGAGCACTTCATGTTACAGCCCTGCATGATGCTGACAAAAGCTGTGACTTGCTGAGCCTCACTGGTGTGCGACTTAATCGTATTTTGCGAGTCTGCCTCTTCTTCAAGATCAACAATTGAGGCAGGACGTGGACCTTGACCCTGCATCGTTGCGATCATGTTAGTCAAATGCTCGGGGACGCGGTGGAATTTCTGGGTTCCAATAATGAGGTCTAGATCAGGCAAGCTATCCAGAAGCGCGCCACCACGATTTTGAGCCATACAGCCCATTACACCGATGATGAAGTTGGGGTCTTTACGCTTACGTTTTGCAAGGTGGCCGGCTTTGCCAATTGCTTTTTGCTCGGCTTGATCGCGCACGCTGCAGGTATTCAGTAGAACGACGTCGGCTTCCTTTTCGTTATCGACCATGGCATAGCCCTTACCCCGAAGCATCGCAGCAACCGCTTCGGAATCTCGTTCATTCATTTGGCACCCGTAGGTTTTAATATAGACCCGGTTCATGAGGAGTGCGGAGAATGTTGAGCTAGAGCTGATTGTAAACCTAGAATATGCACACAAGTGGAACTGGCTGATTAGGAGGGTTGAAGAGTCGTTTAAAAAGTGCTGGAAATTTGACCTTTTTGCGGGTCGACTGACTTCAGTCGCATATCCAAATCATCCCTGAGCAACTCATTCTGGTCAAAACAGTAAAACTAGCGTGGAATCAATCTATCAACACAGTTTAGGACAGATATTATTATCTGTGAGCGGGCGCTGAAGTGGCACTCGCAAAAGTTATGCAAACTAGCACGCAAAAAGTCTTTGTATATGGCACACTCAAGCCTGGTGGGTTTTATTGGCCTCAGTTTTGTGAGGGTAAGGTTGGTTTGGCGATTCCAGCCAAGATCCGTGGTGAGCTTTACGATCTGCATGTAGGTTACCCTGGAGCTTTTTTAGGTGGCGACGAATGGGTGCAGGG
>JAQXBA010000127.1 GCA_029252625.1 Opitutia bacterium
GCGGGGCATGTCGATTACCGCACCCAGGTCGCACCGGTCGCGAGCAATGGAAAATTCATGGTCTACCCCTTCGGCGTCCACGACATCTACGGCTCGCCCGCGACCTGCCAGAATTTCAACCGCCTGATCTGCGCCGGCGCCGACAACGAAAAACGGCTCTGGGACTTTAATGTCGGCGACATCGACGCGCTCGCCGAACCGGTGATGACCGACGACCGCGTGCTGCAGGGAACCACCGAAGGCTACCTCTACGCGCTCAACCTGAGCGGCCCGCCGCCGGAGCGCATCGCTTGGAAGTTCCACGCCGATGGTGCAATCCATACCGCCGTTTCCCGCCACGACAGGCGAGTTTATTTCGGCTCGAACGGCGGTACGGTCTACGCCCTCAACGAAACCGACGGCTCACTCATCTGGAGCAAACCCGTCGGCAAGGTCGAACCTCGGACGCGCAAGCAATTCACCGTGCCCCTCATCCACGCTGGTCGCATCTACATCGGCTCGGCCGACCGCAGCGTCCACTGCCTCGATGCCTCGAACGGAAGCATTCTGTGGAAAGCCGAAATGACCGACTGGATCCGCTCCAAACCCGCCATCACCTCCGAAGGCCTACTCGTCGCGGCGGTGGACGGCACCCTCACTTGCCTCGGAAAAGACGGCGGACTGAAGTGGCGGAAAAAAATCTCCACCCATCCCATCTATGCCGACCTCGTCTCGGCGGGCGACTCGGTACTGGTCAACGACAGCGACCTCTGGCTGCGCCGTATCAGCGCGAGTGGCGAAGTCTTGTGGAAACGCAGCCTCCTCCAAGCCTTCGAGGACGAGGACGGCCGGCGTATCTTCACCGACGTCCTTTCAGGCGGCACCTACTACCAGTCGAAGCCGACCGCCGTGAAGGGCAAGGTCTTCTTCGGCATGCCCTCCGGCTTCCTCGTAGCCGCGGATGCCGACACCGGAAAGGAGCTTTGGAAATTCGAGATGGGCGGGGCAATCTCCGTCGCCCCGGCAGTCGCCGACGGTCGCGTCTTTGTCGGCCAGCAAGGCGGCGAGCGGTTATTTTACTGCGTCGACGCCGAAACCGGCGCGCCGATCTGGAAACAGACCATCCCCGGAGGTTGGGTCTGGGGTTCGGCGACTGTGGATGAGGGGCGCGTCTACATTCCCACCGTCGATGGCCACGCGGTGTGTCTTGACGCCGCCACCGGCCATATCATCTGGATGTATCCCACGGCCAAGTCGGTCCCCGCCGAACCCGCGATCGATGGCGATCTCGTTTACTTCGGCTCCTGGAGCCATTCGATTTACGCCTTCAACAAAAAGACTGGCAAGATTGTGTGGAAGGAAAACGGCGTCGGTCTCGACTCCGGCACCCTGATCACGACTGGAGGAAAGGTATACCTGCCGCACCATGACACCGTCTTCACCATGCTAGACTCGAAGACTGGCAAAGTCCTCAGCCCCGGCATCCTCGATCCCAAGGAAAAAGGCACATTCAGTAACTTCAACGCCACCCCGGCGCTCCACGGAGGACGCGCCTACTATACCGCCCGAGTAGGCGCCGGCCTTCGCGGTGTACCGTCGGCCTCGCGCGTCTACTGCGTCGACCCCGAGGCTTCCAAGGTGCTCTGGACCTTCCCCGATGGCGGCGGACTCTCAGCCCCAGCCATCGCCAACGGCCGCGTTTACATTGGCTCAGGGAATACCCCGCTGTTCTACTGCCTCGATGCCATCACCGGCAAACCCCTTTGGATCCACCGCCTCGGCCAGCGCGTCGAGGAAGCCACCCTTTGCATTTACCGTGACAAAGTCATCGTCCTCGCTGGCGATGGCTACGTCCACGCCATCGAATGACACGCACAGCTCTCGTTCACGCACTCGC
>JAQXBA010000011.1 GCA_029252625.1 Opitutia bacterium
ACTGTGATCCGTCTGACTGGTTTCCGTGATAGTGGTGGCTCTTCTGGAGGCCCAGTCGATCCATTTGCGGCGCCTTCCAGTGGAGGCTCGAGCGGACCCTCTCAGGGTGACGAAATCGAAGCACTGCAAAGCTTTTTCCAAAGCGCGGGTGTCAACTTCGACGTTCCAGGCGCGAGTCTCGCATTTGACGGCGAGCAACTGATCATCACACAAAGCCGCCGTAACCTAGAGCGCATGCGCGTCATCCTGCGTAACTACAACGAAGTGAAGCAGGTTGAAATTGAATCGAAATTCCTCGAAGTCACACAGGGTGATCTTGATGAGCTTGGATTTGATTGGACGGCCGGTGACACTGCGCAATTCATCGTTGATGGGCAGGGGGAGGCGGTTCTCGACCAATACGGTAATCCAACATATGATAATGCGCGTCAGTTTAGCTCGCAGAATCGTAATCTGAGCTCTGCGTTCTCTACTGGGCTTAATGCATCGGCCGTTCGTATCGATGGAGACATCGTAGCAGTGAATGCGGCACCCAGTCTGACCTCTGTGATTGACTTAGCAAGTAGCGCTACGAATGCCTTCACCGCGACTGGCTGGTCTGTGGCAGGTGCGGATGTCGATCTCGCGATCAGAGCACTGTCTCGCAAGACTGGCAGTGATTTGATGAGTGCGCCGAAGGTCACTGTGCTCTCCGGCAAGCGTGCCACCATCACCGTTGCTCAAGAGCTGCGTTACCCTGAAAGCTATGGCGACATCGAGTCGACCGTTTCGTCAGGTGGCAGAAGCACTGGTGATGAAGGCGGTGGCGGTGGTGGTATTTCCATCACGGCCGGCACACCGCAGGACTTCGTCACTCGTAATGTCGGTGTCGAAATGACGGTCACTCCAAATGTTGAAAACGATGACACCATCAGCCTCATCCTGGAGCCTCGCGTTACAGAGTTTGAAGGCTTCGTCGAATACGGTGGCCCCAGTGTCGCGGTGCAAGGGGGACAAACGGTGACCGTGCCTGCCGGGTTCTATCAACCGATTTTCTCCACTCGTGAGATCACCACTGAAGTCACTGTCTATGATGGCGCGACCGTTGTGATGGGCGGTTTGACGCGTGACGAAGTAAAGACCGTCAATGATAAGCTCCCGATATTGGGTGACATCCCTGGTTTGGGCCGCCTGTTCCGTTCTGAAGGGGAGTCGCGCCAAAAGCGCAACCTGCTGATCTTTGTGACTGCGAATCTCGTCAGCCCAGGTGGTTCTCCGTCACGTCAGAACTATCGTAACGTGAATGCCAACTCCCTGTTCCAGAATCCGACGATCATGACGCCAAGTGGCGCAGTGAATCGTTCGATTGAGCCAGGAGTCGAATAGCTTAGGCGCACTGACTTATTGCAAAAGCCCACTGAGCGATCAGTGGGCTTTTTTTGGCGCGCTATCTTTGGTTGGCAGTAAGCCGTGTTTTGCAGAAGGCGTGTTTTGCAGGAAGCCGTGTTTTGCAGAAGGCGTGAGCAAGCTCACACCCCACGCAGTGGTAGAGACTGGCTTTATTTCAGGAAATGCGTGGTGTGGTGCTTGCGCTGGATGTTCGCGGTCTCTTCTGCTGCGCCTCACGGGTTACATTTTAGGCATGCAAGAGCTGCCATTTATGGTAGACCTCCGTCTCGCCTGTGATTTTGCAGACTATCGACCGGACGTAGGTTCGCCGTAGGTGGCGTAGCAATTCTGTGTCACTGACCTTACGCTCTTGTCTTTCACGCGAACGAGCATACCTTTTGATTGTTATGATCGATCTCGTTAAAAAAACAATGTTGGCTGGTATAGGTCTGGCCGTCGTGACGAAGGACAAGGTTCTGGAGTCGCTTGATGAATTAGTGGAAAAGGGCAAACTGACCAAAGAGGAAGCGGCTGCGATGTCCGAAAAAATCGTGGAGGAGGGCAAGACTGAGACCGAGAAGGCCAAGGTCGAAGCCAGTAAGCTCTTTATCGATATGCTCAACCGCGCCAATGTCGTGACCAAGGATCAGTATGATGCGCTCGCCGCTCGTGTGACCGAGCTCGAAGGTAAGCTGCATAAGGAGTTTCCGAACGGCGATTAGTTGTTAGTTGCTGGTAGCTGGTTGGTTTGGGGGGGATTCGTAGATTATGGGACGTATTGATCGTTTTGAGGACTTGGATTGTTGGAAGGCTAGTCGTGAGTTACGCGTGTTTGCGACTCGTGAAATCACGCCTCAATTACCCGTAGAAGAACGCTATCGCCTAGTCGATCAGCTGATTCGTGCGGCTCGTTCGACCACTGCGAATATCGCGGAGGGTTTTGGTCGCCGGCACTACCTCGATAACGCCAAGTTTATTCGCAATAGCTTGGGCTCTCAGCATGAATGTCTCGATCATTTGATCACTGGCAACGACGAGGGGATGATTTCAGACCAGCAGTTAGCGGATTTTAGAGTGATTTTTGAAAAGTCGTCGGCTCTTTCAAATGGCTATGCGAGCTATTTAGCACGAACCGCAAAGAAGTAGTTTCCAGCAACTAACAACAAACAACCTTCAACTTCCAACCCATTTGAAGCCTTTTAATTATTTGTCCAACGCAGTTCGTGCGCCGGAAATCGTGGCGATCTTGGTGCGTTGGGGGTTTGAGGATGTTCTGCTCCAGCTCGATACGCCGCAATTCTTGTTGCGCAATTTGGTGCGTAAGAAGGTCACGCACCTCACGCCCTACGAGAGGGTGCGCAATGCCTGCGAAGAATTGGGCCCGATTTTTGTCAAGTTTGGCCAGATTTTGAGCACCCGGCCGGACCGCCTGCCGGAGCCGCTGGTGATGGAGCTCAAGAAGCTGCGCAGCCAGGTGGAGCCACAGGCATTTGAAAAGATCGAGCCGCTGCTATTGAAGGACCTAGGCTGCCCAATCGCAGAGGTGTTCGCGTATTTTGAGCCGATTCCAGTGGCGGCTGGTTCGCTGGGCCAAGTGTATAAGGCACAGCTTATTTCCACGGGAGAATGGGTCAGCGTCAAGGTGCAGCGGGCGGAGATTCACAAGACGATTTCAGCGGATTTGGAGATCATCGGTTGGTTTGCCAAGCAAGTGCATGCACGAGTGGCTGAACTGCGCCCGTATAATCTGCCAGTGTTGGTTCAGGAGGCAGAGAAGCGTTTGCAGGAGGAGCTGAATTATAACAACGAAGCGGACAATGCGGAGATTTTTAGCGCGCTGAATACCCAACAACAGCGCGTGTTTGCGCCGAAGGTGTATACCAACTTCACCACGCGCCGCTTGTTAGTGACGGAATGGGTCGATGGGGTCGCGCCCGATCAGGCGGTACTACCGGAGGCCGATGCTTGTGAGTTAGCACGGCAAGGTGGCGAATCGGTGTTTCATCAAATTGTTGGCACCGGCTTCTTCCATTCCGATCCGCACTCGGGGAATATGCTAATCACGCCCGATCAACGCATTTGTTGGTTGGATTGGGGGCAGGCGGGGCAGATTACTTTAGAAATGCGCTACTTGCTGGTCGATCTGTTTGCCGCAATCACTGACCGCAATGCGGCGAAGGTGATACGCGTGGCTGAGCGTATGGCGGTGAATAATCGCCGGATTGACCGCCGCCGAGTGGAGAAAGAGGTGACGTTTTTGTTAAACAAGCATCGGAACTTTGGGCCATCGGGCACCAAGATCGGCACGGTTGGCCTAGAGATGCTCTACATTTTCGGCAGTAATGGAATCGAGGTTTCGGCTGATTATGCCTTGCTCTCGAAGGCGATCCTGAGTGTCGAAGAGGCGGCCCGGTCGCTGGACCCTAATTTCGATATTCTCAGTGTGGCCAAGCCTTTCTTAGTCAAGCTGAATAAGGAGCGTTGGAGCGTCGAAAGTGTAACGCGGCAGACGCTTTATCCGATGTTGGCGATGTTCCGCCGCATGCAGCAGATCCCTGAAAATATGCAGCGCATTTTGCAGCGTATTGAAGAAGAAGACCTGCAGATCAATTTTCACCATACTGGCACGGAGAATCTTGAAGCGACCTTTAATGCGTCCATGAATCGCCTGACGGTCGGCATTATTATCGGCTCGTTGTTGATCGGCTCGTCATTGATCATCACTACGGGTATTGGCCCGCTGCTGTGGGGCTTCCCCGCGATCGGCATCGTCGGCTTCCTGGTCTCAGGCTTGCTCGGGCTGTATATGGTGATTTCGAGTCTGCGTAATCACCCATAAATTTGGGGATGTGTGGCTATTGCTAGCAAGCTGAACAGCACTGTCCCCGCGTGGTTTGATCAGACGACTTGAGTTGCTTGAGCGATCGCTGGGTCTTTGAGCGAGGACGCTCAGGCTGCGGGTGAGACAGTGGCGTTCTAATCTCGTACTTGAAATATGTTACGCATCTATAGGATCAGACCATCAATCAAATGCAGATCACCTCGAGAGTCCCTGTTAAAGGAACAATGACAGTTCTGGGAGGAACGAGCGCAGCCTCGTCTGTAGTCGATTGCCTCAAGACCGCAGCTCCATGGCTGTCCATTGCTTATGCGCAGTGGAATGAGTTCTCAATGCAAAGCATGCTGTCTTTTACACGATCTTTACCTAAATTTTTATAGTAATTTATAATAAAAGGTATATCACTACAGGAAGTATATTATTCTTAAATCTCTACTAACAGCTAGTTTAAGTTACGTTAGTACAACATCAAAAATACAAAAAATATGAAAACACCTCAAAAGTCTGGTTTCACTCTGATTGAAATGATCGGCGTTCTTGCGATCATCGGTATTCTCGCTGCAGTCGTAGCGCCACGTGTGATCGAATCGATCCGCGACGCCAAGGTCACTTCTGCAATTGGTTCGGTCAATTCAGCCAAGTCGGCTGCATTGAGTTATTATCAGCGTTATGATCGTTTTCCAGAGGATGGTACTTTGGCCACCATTATTGATTACCGTACAGACCCAGCTGGGGCGACTACAGTCAGTGGTGCGGGTGCAGATTTCGGCGACTTACTCGTCTTGCAGGAACAATTGCTGGAGGCTGAGAGAACACCAATCGGCGAAGATATAAATGGTAAGGATTGGGCAGTCGGCTGTGCGACCATCGCCAGTGGCGGTGTACTTGATGCGGGTGGTGGTACAGCATCCGGCTATGGCACAGCACCCTTCGTGTTCAAGTCTGCAGGCCGTGCCAGTCGCATCGTATATTTCATGATGCCCAACCTGACGACTCAGGAAGCAGCTGCACTAGGCACTAAGGTGAATGGACCATTTCCAAATACTGTTCAAGGTGACTTGAATGTGATCGGCGAGTCACTTGCTGCAGGAGGAACGCCTCTGACTAACATTGATGGAGCGAACGCTTGGTTTATTGATAACGGTGATTCCACTTACGATGCGTTTTTGTATGTTGCGCATCAGTAATCCTTGTTTGGATAACTAAATAGTCACTTGAGCGATATCCCGCCCAATGTTTCTGATCCTCACCAGGCTTCTATTTCGATGGAAGCCTGGTTTGCGTCGGAACGTATACTCACCAATTCACAGATTGTCTTAGCCCAGCGCGAAGGCTCACGCCTAGGGCTTAGCTTCAGTGAAGTCGTGCAGCGACTTGGGCTCGTCACCGGCGAGGAATTGTCGCGCTATCGTTCGATTCGTGGGCAGTTGCGCACTGCAAGTGATTTTATTCGCGAAGGGCAGGGCGAGGGCAATCATCTCAGCCTGCGCCGGCTTAGCTTAGATGATGCACTGCGGTCCAAGCTCCCGATGGAGTTGTGCCAGAGCTTAGTGGCAGTACCGGTTGCTGAACGCGACGGCGTCCTCTGGGTTGCGACCAGCAATCCGTTTGATCTACCGACGCTCAAACGCTTGGAAACCGCCGCAGGGCAAGCGGTGGAAGCCTTACCGGCGTCGGAAACCGATATTCGACTGGCGATCAATCGTAACTACGCGGCGCACGATGAGCTGTATGACGCAGTGGGCGCCTTCATTCAAATGGATGCGGCATTGCTGAATGAGCAGAGTCAGGATGATCCGCCGATGATTCGCCTGGCAGAGCAAATCCTGATGCATGCGGCCACCCGCGAGGCCAGTGATGTGCACTTGCACCCAGAAGAGCGCTTCTTCCGTATTCGCTTGCGAGTGGATGGTGTACTAGAGGAAGGGCTGTTATTACCCAGTGCGATTCGCAGCGCACTCACCGCACGCTTTAAGATTTTAGCCGGCATGGATACCGCGGAGGATCGACTGCCGCAGGATGGACGCATACACTTTGCAATTGGCAGTGAGGAAGTGGACATCCGTGTCTCCAGTTTGCCCTGCAGCAATGGGGAGAGCTTAGTGATGCGTCTTCTCGACCAGTCTCGCTTGCAATTGAAGTTGCCCACGCTCGGCTTTTCAGAGGAGCAGGAGGCGCAATTTTCCGAAATTTTAGATCAACCGCATGGTGTGTTCCTGATCACTGGCCCGACTGGCAGTGGTAAAACGACGACTCTTTATTCGCTGCTCTCGATGATTGATGCCGAAGCGCGCAGTGTTTTCACACTCGAAGATCCGATTGAGTATCGGCTGCCCTTAATTCGGCAGACGCAGATTAAAGACGAAATCGGACTTTCTTTTGCCAGTGGGCTACGCACGCTTTTACGGCAAGATCCTGATGTGATTTTGGTGGGTGAGACTCGTGACCAAGTCACAGCGGAGTTGATGATTCGCGCGGCCCTAACTGGACATTTGGTGTTCTCTACTTTGCACACCAACGACGCGATCAGTGCCGTGCCGCGCTTAACCGATTTGGGCATTCCGCCGTATTTGCTTTCCAGTAGTTTGATCGGGCTCAGTGCACAGCGCCTCGGGCGGCGACTTTGTCCGGTCTGTCGTGAGGCGTACACATTGACGCCTGAAGAGTGGGTAGGCCTCGGCGGAGGACCAGTCGAAGGGCCAGTCGAATTATTCCGCGCGGTGGGCTGCCATGCTTGTGGCGACAACGGCTATAATGGGCGCATTAGTTTGGCCGAGATCATTCGGGTGGGACCCAAACTCAGAAATTTGATCGATAACCATCAACCGACAGCAATTCTTAAGCAGCACCTAAAAAAGCAGGGAATTCCTTTAATGCGCCAGGATGGGCTAGCTAAAGCGCGAGCGGGACTGACGACCGTTGAGGAAGTGGGCCGAGTGATTCAGCTCGAGTCAGAGCTGGAAACCGCGGATGCCTGAATTTAATTATACTGCAGTTAGCGCGGATGGCCGAATCCTCAAAGGTCAGCGCGAAGCTGAATCTGCGCTGCGCTTAAATGACCTGCTCGCGCAGGACGGGCTTGAACTCGTGAATTCAGAGGTCCGCGAAAAATTGCGTGGCCGGCGCTATAGCAGCATCAAGCTAAAATCTGCGGAGCTGGCCAATTTGATTTTTCAAATTGGCATACAGCTACGCGCCGGCGTACCTGTGCTGGAAGCCTTGCGCACTCGTGAGGGCGAAGAAGCCTCTGGGGCTCAATCCAAAATAAGAGACCGCCTCGGGGAGTTGGTGGAGCAGGGTACGCCACTGAGTAAGGCACTCGAGCAATTCCCTCGAGTCTTCCCTGGTTACATTCGAAATGTGGTGCAAGTTGCCGAGCAGAGCGGCTCATTGGCGGAAAACCTAATTGAGCTACGTGCTTATTTGGAATGGATGGATAAAAACTGGAAGGCGTTTAAGCAGGCGATGCTCTATCCTGCCTTCGTGATGGGCGCACTTGTGGCTTTTATTTTTATCGCGCTACGCTTTGTTTTTCCGACGGTCACCGAATTGTTGTTCGAGCTCGATATTCCGCTGCCATGGATTACCCGAGCGATGATTGCCTGCAGCGATTTCGTAGTGAACTACTGGGCGGTGATTGTGGTTGTTTTTGTCGCCATTCCACCAGGCCTGCGCGTATTGTTTAAGGTGTCCTCACAAGCCGCACTGATTCGAGATCAGCTACTGTTGAAGATCCCTTATCTGGGTGACGTGATTCGGACTCTAGCGGTTGCCCGCTTCTTACGCAGCCTAATACTGATGCAAAAAGCTGGTATCGTGATTACCGATTCACTGGCAATGGCACGTGATGTGGTTGGCAATAAAGTGATCGAGCAAAGTGTGCAGCGGATCGAGAACGCGGTGGCGAATGGCTCAAGTATTAGCCAAGGGATGGCGAAAGACCGTGTTTTCCCAGCCCTTGTACGTACCATGATCGGGGTGGGAGAGCGCACTGGATCAATGGATGATGCCTTGCAAGCAGTGGTCGATTATTACGATGATTTAGTGCCGCGACAGATTAAAACGTTCTTCGCATTTTTAGAGCCTGGATTGATTGTTTGCACCGTTTTTGTCGCTGGGGCTGTTGCAGCTGCGGTGTTCTTACCACTCGTCAATATGTTGAGCCCCGGAGCTTATTAAAATATCATGCATGCATACCTCTTAGCGAAACGGCCCACTCGCGCTGGCTTCACCCTGATCGAAATGATTGGGGTGATGGTGGTGATTTCGATCTTATTTGCCGCTGCAGTGCCGAGTGTCGTGAATTTGATACGCACGCAGCGTTCGGTCGACGACCGAGCCGAACTGCCGAAAATTGCAGCCGCGCTGAAGCTTGGGATGTTACGTGAACAGCGCTTTCCTCTTGATATGAACGCCTCGACTGCCGGCACTGATGCAGATGCGAATTATTGGTGGAATCTCGCTACCCGGCATGGTGCTGGCAGCGCCAATGAGGCCCGCTATTCACTCGGCACGATCCCGGGCGAAGCACATACGCGGAAGCTGTATTTCGCAAAAGCAAGTTGGGGCGGTCAGTCGTTTTTTGAAGTCACTGGCGATGGGAGTGCCTGGTTGCAGAATCCGCTCGATCCGCAGGAGTTGCGCTTGTTGCTGGTGTCCACCACGAATCCAGACCTGCCACTGGCAGATGTATTAACTAGCACGCAATTCAATGCATTCTGGAATAATTGGGCGATTGGCAGTGACGGTAATCCCGCATCAGGGGATTGGCCTGATTATGGTCTTAGCGCTTCTCAATGGG
>JAQXBA010000145.1 GCA_029252625.1 Opitutia bacterium
AAACTTTTTCGAACTGACAGCAGTCACTGCCCCTGCAATGCGACGCCCCCTCCGGACTTCGGCCTTTCGCCCCACTCAGGATTCAGCAACGAGCTCAGTCGTGCCAGACCACCATCGACGAAAAAGCCCCGATGTGCATGCATCGAGGCTTCCCCTATATAACCCTCATATGAAAATTTAGCCCTTCGCCCCTTCGACTCGCTCAGGGTTAATAACGTGGAGGATAAGCATAGATGAGCGCAGCGAAATCTATTGTCTCACTCCGCCTGGATCACATCTGAATTCTTCCTTTCGTGGAATGATGTGAACTAACACGACAATGCCAAATACTGTCCCAATAGGGTAGGCTAGTAGCATCAAGACTGAGTAGATCGCCATGAACCAGAAAAACCATGGTGCTCTGTAACGATGTGAAAAGAGTGCCACAAGTAAAAGAACTATCCCAATGAGTCCTGCTATGATTCCAATCGCTGTCGTATTCAAGGCGATGCTTATATTATTAGCTAACGCTTCAGCTGATCCATCTCCCTCTGCTTCAATTGTATTAAATGCACCGATCATGCCAATGACAGTTCCAAGCAATCCAAATACTAGGCCAAGCTGCAACCATGCTCCCCATAGTGCTAGTTTCCTTCCTTTAGTTTTCATAGAATAGTTTCCTTATATTTTAGGTTTTGTGGCCAATTCCGCCTTGTAGCAGATTTTCAGTTAAAAGAGGTACTAACATGGGGTATGTATACACGCCTCCCCGAATTCTGTCTGTATACAGTTTGGTGGACAGAGCTGCTTCCCCTTAAAAAGTAAAATACTCAAAGAGATTTAAAAAGAGCCTGTCCCTAAAAATGCCCCTGCCTGAGATAGGTCGACGACTTCCTTGCGAGTGCCACCATACAGCGTGCCAAGCTCGATCGCCTGCTCAATAGTCAGCTCAATCACCATTTACGAAGTCGGTTCCAACGTCGGCATTCCCGACCCGCAATATTTTAACAAACAATTCCGCAAGGTCACTGGCATCAGCCCCAGCCGCTACCGCGACGATAACCAGGAATATCTCAGCAATATCCCCAACGAGCTATCCACTAAGGAAGGCCGCTGGCAGGAGTCGTAGAAATCATCCTCAAAATCACTCATGATTAGCCGACTCAAGCCCTCCCACCCGAATCATCTCAGCGTTCTCAGCGATCTCGAGCGAAGCGGGCGGTTAAATCCAACGTGTCTTTAATTTGTTCAAGACTTATGTATAAGGATATGCTCTTAGCGACCTGTCCTGCGTAGCTCGAAGAAGGGAGAAGGAAGCGGTTGTAAAAATTGCGGAGGATGAGCCCGAAGCAATGAGAATGATTGCTTCGCCATCTCCGTCAGAACTACGTCTGCGAAAACCACCGTGCCCGAGGGCCATGGTCCACTTACGTTCGGAGTCCTGCTGTTATATGTGGCATAACCGAGATCCTTCATCAGACGAGCAAAGGTGGCAAAGAACCAAAGTGTTACAACTTCGGCACCACCGCTCTTAAATGTAGCCGAAGTTGTAAAAATTTGGACTGTTTTCTTAAGTCAATGGGGGTGCCCCAGCGGGGCACGTCCCAGTGATTCACGTAGCTGGTGCGCCACGGATACTTCCCGGTCAGCAGTGTCGTGCGGATTACCTCTTGCTGATGCTCAAGCGGAAGAAGTGCGGATTCTCGAAGCCGACCTGGGTCTGAATGACCGAGGGATAAGGCACAAAGACCGCGTCGATCTCGCCACTGCCGCTGTCGAGCGTCGTCGGCGTTTCGTCGCTGTCCACCCACTCCGATAGATCTGCGCTGAACTGCACGGTATAGGTGAGCCCAGCCGACGCCCAGTCCTTGCGCCGACCGAAGGCCGCGCGGAAGCCCACACCGCTTTCCAATACTGGCAAGGGCAACCCGGCCGTCACACCGCTGCCGTAGCCCACGGAGCGACCGCTTGAAACAGACGGATCGGTGCCGAAGGCGAATTCGAGCAAGTGGTTCAGTCTGTCACCGTCCGCATCACCAGTCCAATCGGTTTCGTCCAGGCCATGTTCGCTGAGCCACGTGCCCCAAGACGCAGGCGCCACGTTCGCACGGAAAGAGGACGCCACCAAGCCGGCCGCATTTCTCAGGTTGGGCTGGGCGACTTCGCTCCAAGCATAACGCATGTATCTCGGCTCGTCGATCCCCGCCGCAGACAGAATCACCTGGCTGCCACTCACAGTGGCGGTGGCCGTGACATAGACCCCGTCGGCCGCTGCGATTTCGAACCAATCAGGCGCCGCAGGACTATTGCTGGTGGTTAAGCCCACGGCGGAATCAAACGTAAGCTCTAGAGTGCCGCCGACCTGTGTGAGCGATTGAAATACCGGGCCCGTGCTAACGATGTCTTGGCCATAGGTATCATCGAGCGCCAACAAGGCCAAGCGGGTTCCCGGCACTTGTTTGTTTCTCGGATGAATCTGCGTTAGGCTGGTCGAACCATTGGTGCCGGTCACCGAATCAGTAATCACCGCCATGCCGGTGTGGGTGACCTCATCCAGGATCGCGGACTGCGCTTCCCAGAAAAATGGGAGGAACCCATCGTCGATGGTGGTATAACCGTTTGCGGTGTAGTTATACGGAGCGAGTTGTACGTAGTAGAACGGAAAGTCTTCACCCCACAGCGCGCGCCAGCCATGGATGAGTGCTTTCTTCTTTTCCACATATGTCAACGGTTGTCCGTCGTACCCATCGTACATCACGTTTTGCTCGCCCTGATACCAGATCGCCCCGCGCATCGCAAAGGGAACGATGGCATCAATCATGCCGTTGTAATAGCCGCCAGCCGTACTGTTATAGTCATTACCGGCAGGCAACCACTGTTCAACAGGGGTTGCCCCTTTGGCACTCAGAATCAAGCCGACTGGGACCCCCAACTCAGCCTTCAGCTTAAGGCCGAAATAGTAGGCAACCCCTGAAAAATTATAGGCTGTGCCCAAAGTGCCAGTGGTGCTCTCCGTCCAGACCGTATTTAAGCGTTCAAGTGCTGTTTCTTCATTGATCTCAGGGACTTTAAAGAATCGGAGCAAGGGATCGTCCGGGGTCGCCGCCACGATCCCTTTAAGATCGTTTTGGCATTTTACGTTAGGCCACCACATATTGGACTGCCCGGAGCAAAGCCACACTTCGCCCACCAGCACGTTATCGAAGCTGACTTGCGTCGTTGCGGCGCTCAGCTCCGCACGAATCGTCAACGTCCGTGAGACGGCAGAGGCCACCATTGAATCGAGGTCAAGCTGCCAGGTTCCGTCTCCCGCCGCCGTGGTCGTTTTGCTCTGCCCGGCAAACTCAACCGTAATGGCGGCGCCCGGATCACTCGTCCCCCAGACCGGCACCGCTTTTTCCCGCTGCAGGATCATGTCGTCAGAAAACATAGAAGCCAGTTCCAGCGCGACCGTCGCACCCAGAGTCACCTCGATCTGAAAATCAAACGACTTAAGCTGCGATCCACCGCCAGACGCGAACGCATAATCGATCGCAGCGTCGTTCGTCAGCCCAATGCGTTCCGTATCGTTGGTATCCTGAGCTGTAACGACTGAATCATTCACGGTGGCCGTTTCACCGATCACCTCAAATTTACCCAGAGTCACGCCGGTGAATCCTTCAAACGTAGCGGTTCCGTTGTTCGTTCCGCCATCGATGTTTACAACCATAGAAACAAATTCGACATCAATCCCCTCGCCCGCTCCATTGCAGGTTGATCCAGCATCTGAGAAAGGGCCTAGCCCCGTCCTCAAGTCGACTCGCTTCGCATCAACTTGCAAATTGAGAACGACACTGTCGTTCATTCCGCCGACCCCATTCAGATCCAGGCCGGTGATCGTATACTGCAACGGTTGCCAGCCTGTCGTGCGATTAATGACCGCAAGCGTCTGCGTAAAGGTTCCGAGGTCGGAGGTTCCTGGCTGATTCTCAAGGGTGGTCGTATTATTCGCACCCGAAACCGTAATCAGCGCCGCCTGCGCCGGCATCGCCGCCAAGCCCGCAACGGCCATCAGCAAGCCTAATGTATTCTTATGTTTTGTCATTCTGTTCATGATCACTGGTTGTTCTGGTTTGCCCATAAAAGGAAGTCAGCCATCCCACTCATCGACGATGAAGCCAAAAAAGCCCCGATGTGCATGCATCGAGGCTTCCCCTATAATATTACCCTAGTATGAAAATCTATCGACGGCGGCGCACCATTACATGGCCGAGAGCGAGCAGACCACCGAGCAAGGCAAACGATGACGGCTCGGGGACGGAGGTCAGGCTGAATTCGTCGAATCCTGAAATACCCTGAGCACCGGCTGCATTGGTTGCTCCATACATATAGAGCCTAATAGAAAAGGTCTGGCCAGCGGTTAACGTGGTCCCGGTGAAATCATGCGACTGGTCTTTCCAGGGGCCGAGGAAACCGGCGAATGACCCATCAGAAGTTGCAATGGCATCACTGGCCCCGGGGGTCGAAGTAAAGGCGTCATAGCTTGTAAAAAGGGCCCATTCATCTGCAGCTTTCGAAGTATGATTTCCATAAACCACAAAATCTAATGTACTTAATTCTACCGTTTTCCCCGCTTCGACGGTAATCGAGAATTCGAGGTAATCATTTACGGTTATTGCGTTAGCGAGAGTTGCGGATGCTCCTTGGAAAAATCCAAGTTGCGAACTAGCTTCATTTCCCCAGATAGAATTTTGAACCCCGCCTCCGCCATTGTCGTAAGTGGAAGCGTTATCGATGATACTTTGTGTCGTGGTATTATTTAATCCTGCCCCTAAATTGAACACCGAGGCGGTTACGTCTGCATTTCCTGCAGTATCATTTAACTTATCAGCGTCAACCGAGGTGTTAAAACCGTAGTTTGCAAGAGTAGCCGCCTGCGAAGATATCGCTGCCCCGAGGATGCCTGCGATGATGAGTGATTTCGTTTTCATATGGTATTTTCCTTATATTTGGGGTGACTTAGATTCCGCCATGCAGCAGATTTTTAGTAAAAAGAGATTAAACTTGTGACTAGTATACACGCTTCTCGAATTCTGTCTGTATACAGTTTGGTGGACAAGCCTGCTTTTTTCTTAAAAAAGTAAAATACTCAAAGAATCAGATGGATTCCCGTGCGTATCATCTGCCACTGATATGATAAAGCCCCGATAATTTCACCAGAGCCTGTCCTAAAAATCCCCTCAGACAGGCTGCACCAGAGCTACAAGATGCCAGAAAGGCAGACCGATTCAAATACCGACACAGTTCAACCTAGAAAGATGAATTGAACCGTTAATTACGTTAATTTACGTTAATTTTAAAAAAAACATAAACAATTGATAAGCAGCCACTTCCAGAGCATGACAATCACTCCGCCGTTCTAATTATGATTCGCCAAATTGGCGACTAGCTGAATTGACGCAACACAGTGCGGAAGCACGTAGATGGCATTTGCCCTGAGTCCGCGAAGGGTGACGGCGAGCGGGTGCCCTTTGGGCAAGCGAGGAACAACTGCGGGTGCCCTCCGGTCAAGTAAGGGAACAATTAATGTAAATTAACGGTTTAAATAGCTAATCCCAAGCCTACTGCCGATTTTAGGTTCAAAGCCACATCCTGTCGATCTTGTAAATCCTGTCCAATCATCCCTCAGGCACGCCCCGAGCCGGGCGTCATTACCAGCCTGTTGATGTCCTCGTTTGACTCAAGCAGGCGCTCATCTGCGAGATAATGGTATTGTGACCAAGGCGGGGAATTTGAACCAAAAAAGGGCCACACTCCCTAAAGTGCGGCCCTTACCTATGGTATCCTAATTGGAATTAGAAATTATGGCGCTTCGACTATATTTAAGCGGACGAACACTTTGGGTTGATTGGTTGAGTCTGGAGTTGGGAGTGTATACGAAATCGTCAGCGACGCGTCAGGAGCTGCCTGAGTCACCACCGCAGTCCAAGGGTCAGTGACGCCGAGGTCGTCAGACTCCTGGATGATGTAGTCCACATCGCCGTTGGCAATCGCATCGGCACCCTTGGTGTAGGTAACGGTGATTCCGTCGAGCGTGTCAGCTGGCACATCGGAAGCCGTGGGATCCTGACCAAGCGCATACTCCATCAAATTAGTCATGCCATCGAAATCGAAGTCGTCTCCAGGAAGCTCTCCG
>JAQXBA010000155.1 GCA_029252625.1 Opitutia bacterium
CTAAAAATCATCCGTACCTTGAGTTTCAAATGTCATTTTGAAAACATAGGAGCAACATCCATATGCCTCAGGAAATCCCATGCCGGAAGCCGCGTATAGATATGCCGGTTTGCCATCGACAAACAACACCTGCGGACGCTCAAGATGCCCATGTTTTGGACCTCGATAGACGAACCGCTTCGCCAGCTCTTCGTTGCCGATATAATGAGCAAGGTGGTGGAAACCGACGGTCGCATCATCGTAGTCAAACTTGATTCCATCTTTGGAGTTTAACACCATACCGCCGCCACCTTTCTTTCCTGCCATATCACGAAAAAACATCCAAACACGATCTTTATAGCTAAATGCATATGCGTCTTCCATCGGATCATAGGAATCAATAAGGCGATCAGGTTGTTTTGTATAGGGACCCTCAAGTTGATTCGACAGTGCTACCCCATAGGCCCAGGTGCGCTTTATTTTGCCGTCTGCCCTTTTATTTGCTCTCGGCACCGGGATCACCCCCTTGAAATAGAGCATATATGTTCCGTTGTGTTTAACGAGCGTGGGGTTTGAATTCCCCAGCATAGCTACATGATCCCACATCCCTGAATCCGTCGATTTTCGCAATATGGTTCCGTCCGGCTCAGCCTCCTTTGCCGGTTGCCAATTGTCGCTCAAATCGTCGGCGGTATACATGATGATGCGCTGCCCTCCTGCCCCTCCGTTATTGACGATAAACAAAAGAACATATTTTCCGTCGATGTATTTGATCGTAGGATTATGCGGTGCGTTAAAATTACCATCCTGGTCGGGGACGGCCATTCGCAGAAACGTAAACGGACCCTCTGGACTGTCACCGACGTAGTGGGCAATTTGACTGGAAATGTACCAAGTGCTCCTTTCTCCGTCCTTGGTATTTCCGCTGAATTTGTTATCCACAGGGCGTTGCCACTGCGCCACGTAAAGGTGTACTTTGCCATCAGGTCCGATGATCGGTGATGTCCCCCATACATGGGTATCTTTAGTTTTGACCGCAACACCACGATACTCAAGCTCTATCGTTGGCTCACCTCCAATCGCGGTTTTTATTTCGTTCCGGATCTCCGCTGAGGCACCGGAATTTGCCAATACACTTGCCAGCAGAGTTACAATTAAGCCTGTTCGTTTCATTATTATTTTTCCTAATTTGTAAATGGTTTTAGAAGTAACCGGTTGAGAAACTCCTGACGGCCGATGGCGGGTTGCGGGCGCCCCTCATCCTTTTGCCAATATTGCAGGTGACATTCCACGCCCATTTCCTGACAGGCCTCCAGCATGATTTCGCCGAAGATCGGGCTGTGAATGCCGTTCCCCGACTTCGTTGTCGGGAACTCGCGCATGACATTGTAATACAGGTGCAACGGTGGGTCATCCTTGCTGAGGTGGGTAATGGGCGAGCATTCAAGCACCAGATCTTTATATTTATCCCAGTTCGCCATCAGCTCCTCAATGGTTTCGGCACCAAACGGTTTGTAGGGCATCGGGTTACCAAAGGTTTTTTCGCCGATCCGTTCCTTAATCACAAACGGGTCCATCGTGGTCTGCGCCCCCGCGACCATGGCGCCCGCCACACGCGACGAGAATCGTTCCACGAGATCACTGCTTTTCGGGTTCGCCACATCGTCGTGTAGCGCCACTAACAGACTCGAACAACCGCCGGCTGAACCGCCGCTCACCACAATACGTTTCGGGTCGATATTCCACTCCTTCGCCTTGTAGCGCAGGAACTGTACCGCGCGCAACGCCGCATTCAGCATCTCGGGCTGTTGCGCGCCTTCATTGGCAAGCGGGTAGGAGATCGAGGCTAAGTGGTAGCCTTTTCTGCGGTTATGCGGATTTTGGCTTTCCGCTTTTTTTCCGCCCATCCAGCCACCACCGTGAATATCTAGCAGCACGCCCACCGGCTGATCCGATTCAAACTGCCAGAAATTCATCCGCTCTTTCTCGTGCGCTCCGTAGTGCGCATCCTTCACCGTGGGTATCGACAACGGGTGAACGGGTTTTTCATTTGCACCCAAGGATCCGACCGTAATCAGAGTCGCGGCTAATCCTACCACTATTATTGTATTCATAATTCGTTCCTTTTATTGAATATTAAAATCGTAAAGTGCTCTGGAGGGCACCGAAACGGGCGCTCAGCCGTCGGATTCTGCCGTCAGCAACGCTGCCATGACGCCTACGAGCATTAGGAATGATACTGTTCTCAACTTATTCATAAATTTGATTCTCCTTTTTTACAACGCATGGGCGGCTCCGATCCCGCTTCGTGTGGAATCGGAGCCAAGGCAGTGAAATTTATCGAACGCTAATCGTGAAATTAAATTCGTACGGCTTCACCTTGACCCGGTATTTATCTAGCGTATACGGCCCGCAACTCGCGTTGCCTAGGCCGGACATCTGGTTGTCGATGCAGAGAATGGTATCGCCCCGCTTTTCGACGAAAATATCGCGTATGGCTACATCCAGATTCTTTGCATCCACATGCAATGCCGAGAAGACGAATGGCGTGGATGACTCGACCTTAATTTGAGGGGCAGCCTTATCTTTGGAGAATAGGGTTACCCAGCGCACATCACAGCGCGCACCGTTTTCCTGCGGAATCAAGTAAGGCGTGAACAGATCGGTGACGGTCGATTCATATTGCCCAAGGATCGCCGAGGCTTTGCGGTCGGGATAGTTTTCGTGCGGTCCGAGACCGTACCAGTTGACTTGCTCCATCTCCCCTGCCAGCGCGAGCTTTAGCCCGATCCGTGGGAGCGTCATCAGCTTGTCGAAGCCGGTCGGCGTGACCTTATTATCGATCTGGATCGCGCCTTCGCTGAGCGTATAGGTCGCGAGATAATCGATGCTGCCGTCTTTAAACTGATGCGTCTGCTGCACACGAACCGTTATCGCTGTCGCTGAGGTTTGCTTCGCATCGAACAGGGTCGTTGTGATCGTTGGTGCGTTCAGTTTCGCTTTAGCCCATGGGAAGCGCCAGTCGTTGCAGACCGGAGCGCGATAGATATTTAGCGCGGGCCCTTTGAGGTCGCCCTCGCCAGAGAGGCATTCCTTGCCCTCTTTTTGAATGGAACTGATGATGCCGCTCGCTTTGTCAAAGCTGACCGAGAAATCGCTGCTGGTAACACGGAGTTGCTGCGGTGTTTCTTGCATCGTCATGGCGCGGCCTTGAGCCACCTTTGGCTCAAGCGAGGCGCCTTGTTGCAGGATCAACTGCGCTGAAGCGATTTCATGACCAACTGATGCCCATAGGGTCGGCTTAGCGAGTGCATAACGCAAGGTCAGTGCATACTCCGCGCCGCTGTCCATGGAGCCGATCGGCAAAGTAATCGTCTGTTTTTGCTCGGCTGGCAAAGACTGCACAGGGATCGCGCCCGCTTTGACCGGCTTGCCGTTGCGCAGCAATTCCCAGGTTCCGTTGAATTGGTCGAGGTTGATGGTGCTGTATTTATTGTGGAGCTCAACTTGTCCGCTGTTGGCATCGACCAACTTGAAGCCGATGAACTGGTGCATACGCTTCACTTCGTACATTTCCGGTTGGATCCGGTAATCAGAAAAGATGAGGCCGTTGATGCAGCCGTCGAATGGACGACTCCCCCCATGAAACTCACCGACTGCCCCAAGATTCGTGCCTCCCTGAGTATCTACGCTGTGCGAATTCCGCACCCGTCCATCTTTCATTTTGGTCCAGAAGCTCTGGTTGATCCAGTCCCAGACAAATCCGCCGACCATCGGCTCGTATTTATCCATCATCTCCCAATATTCCTTGAAGTTACCGAGGGCATTGCCCTTCGCGTGGGCATACTCAACAATGATATACGGCTTATCGTTGATCGGCTTTTTCCAGTAATTCAAAATGCCGACATGCCCCTGCCCTGGTTGCAACTCGCGAATGATCGGATACATCGAGCTGTTCAGGTCATAGGTATCTTTCGGCATGTGTAGGAACGCTTCGCGGCCGTCATACGAAATCAGGCGAGTCGGATCCGTGCGCCGAATAAAATCGCTCATAATCTCGAAGTTTTTGCCGACCCCGGACTCATTCCCCAGCGACCATGAGAAGACCGACGGATGGTTTTTGTCGCGATGCACCACTGCGGCGGCTCGGTCCAGCACACTCGGTAGCCAAGCCGGATCACTGCCCGGAATCGCCTCGAGTCCCATAAACGTGTCATGACTTTCCAACACCTCGTTCATGACATAAATTCCGTACCGATCGCAAATGTCGTAAAAGCGCGGATCGTTCGGGTGATGGCTGGTGCGCACCGCATTGATATTAAACTGCTTCATCAGCTTAACCTCTTCAATCATGCCCTCCATCGACAAGGTTTTGCCGTGTTGCGCATCCACCTCGTGACGGTTGACGCCCTTAATCATCGTGTATTTGCCGTTCACAAACAGCCCTTTGCCATTGGCCTTAATTTCACGGAATCCGAATGGGCACCCATTCACCTCAATGATCTTTCCGTCCTTATCGCGGAGTGTGAACAAGACCGTGTAAAGCGTGGGGCTTTCCGCCGACCACATGGCCGGATTTTTGATGGGTGCCGTCATGTGCATGACCGCGAGCATGCCACCAAATCCATCGTAGCGTCGACCTTCCTGGCGTGGACGCGCTTCGGCCAGCTTCCATTTGTCAACGGCTTTGCCTGCTGGATCCAGCAGCGTCATCTCGACGGAATAATCGCGGTTGCGCTTGCGCCCATGATTAAACACACGGACATCCGCCTTGAGTACCGCATTTTCATACGAATCATCAAAGTCAGCCGTCACTTGGAAATCCCGAATATGGAGCGTATCGGTGCTGTACAAATAGACATCGCGGAAAATGCCGCTCATGATGAACATATCCAGCACTTCCAGCGCGCTGCCACTCGACCAGCGGAACACCTCAACGGCCAGCAAGTTTTTGCCCGGCTTCAGGTAGCGGGTAATGTTGAATTCGGTATCCGTCCAAGAGTCCTCATCGTATCCAACATAGTGCCCATTCACCCAAACCTTACACGCACTGGAAACCCCATTAAAATGTAGGATAACTTCGCGACCACGCCAGTCATCGGGGAGCGTAAATGTTTTACGATAACTGCCGACCGGATTGAGTTTATCTGGAAACTCAGAAACGCGGTCGACCCCTGCAATCACGCGGTTGGCCGAGAAGGAGGTATGGAATGGATTTCCGTACCCAAGTCGCTCGAGGCATGACGGCACCGGAATCTCTTTCCAGGACGCATCATCAAAGTCAGAACGATAAAAGTCCCGGGGTCTTTTGGTCGCATTATCTGTCCAACTGAACTTCCATTGCCCATTGAGTGACTGGTAGTAGGGCGATTGTTCAAACGGATCTGCCCCTGCTTTCCCAAGCGAACGAATGCCCCGTATGGCCTCGGGCGCATCAGGATACGGAATCTGCCTGCAGTGGTGCCCTACCGTCCCCACAGTAAATACATTGTGATCCCGCCACGGCGCGATCTCCAGTTCCTCACGTGGTTTTGCATATAGGTCGCGGCCAAAGGTGCCGTCCACGGTCGTGAACTCCATATATCCAGCCTGCTTCTGGTTTTCGCTCGACCAGACCACACTGCGGTTTTCATCGAGTACCTTCAGCGTGAAATTATCCAAGCGCTCCGCAAGAGCATCCGTTCGGTTATGCAAGCAGATGGAATCCAGCATCGCCATCTCGCCGAGGTCGACTTCCCACCAAGGATTTTTTTCGTTTTTCGTATGCGTCACCGAGCCCTTCCACATCGCCCCTTCCGTGTTGTCATCGACGGCATTTGACGCCTGCCCGTTCACCCCATGCCCCTCCCAGACTGAGCTGGAAGAGGCTGGTTTCTTAACGGCGATATTTTTGCCGCCGGAAAATACCTCTACTTCAGCGAGCGATAAAGTGCGCCCCTCCCCTGGTAGCTCAACGCGCACAAAGCGCCCCTCATGGGGTTCGGCTGAAGCCGGTTGCTGTGCAATGAGTAGCCCAGCCAAAGGCAGCAGCAATGCAAATCGTTTTAAGTTCATGTTCATTATTTGTTCAGATAAGTCTGCGCAACGACCGCATGGCTCGCGGCTTGCTGATTCATTAAAAAGAATTCGTCTTTGAGTTAAATTCGTACGTTCCAGAGCCGACGGCAAACACCGCCTGTCCCTTTTCCATACGCAGTAATGTCACGCCGTTCGCCTTGCTCGCGGGCTTCCCCGATTCAGTCACCTGCGTCGCATCCTTTGCTGGAACGTATACGGTGGCGGTGGTATTCACTGGAATCGTCACGCTGACGCTCGCCTGCGTCGCGCCCAACTGCCAATCGACGCGGATCGGTCCGCATGGCGAGTCGTAGTGTCCCTTCGCATGCTCCACGCCCGCCTCATAGGCTGGTTTAATAATGATTTTTTTGAAGGCCACCGAGTCATCCGCCTGACGGATGCCGAGCAAGTCGCAATAGAACCACTGCTGCGCATGCCCGAGCATACAGTGATTCATCGACGCTGCCGTGTGCGCGTTCCAAGCCTCGGGCAAGGCGGACCATCCACGGTCGATAATCCATCCGTAACTGCCTTCATCCTTGCGATTCAAGATTTTGCTGACCACCGCATCGCAGCCCGCTCGACCAAGCGCCTCCATCAGATAATGAAAGCCGACATCGCCTGCGGTCTGCTGATAGCCACGCTGTTTGAGATCCTCGACAATGGCATCGAGCACCAGCTGTTCATTTTCGGGCGCACATAGCCCAGTGACCAGCGCCATGGCATTCGCGGTCTGGCAACTGCCATGATTCTCATACTGCCCATTGCCCCTATAATACTTCTGGTTGAACTGGACGCGGATTTCTTTGGCCAAGGCACGATAGCGCACAGCAACGTCATGCTTGCC
>JAQXBA010000157.1 GCA_029252625.1 Opitutia bacterium
GCAAGCGTAGTAATCCAGATGGTTTTGACTTATATTACCACAATACCGCCCCTACAGGGCTGGAATTCGTCGGCGAGGGCGGCGTCGCCAACGGCGGCGGCTCTTTCAGCGCCAGTGAATGGACTTGGGTTGCCGTGACATACGACGGCACGCAAACAACCAATAACGTAACCTTCTATACAGGAGACGGCACAACACTGTCTGCAGGTGATACGGCTTCCCTCAATAAAGGGGCGCTGCTCGCCAATGCTCAATCGCTACTCATCGGCAACAACAGCGCTGGTAGTCGAACCTTCGATGGCCTGATCGACAATGTGCGGATTTACAACACCGTCGAAGATGCTGCCTCACTGCAAAGCATCATGCAGTTTGATGATACGGATCTGGTTTTTCAAATGGATTTCAATGACGTCGCTGGCAATCAGTCGCTTGTTGACCGTGGCGCGACCGGCACGACCGGTTCGTTTGGCGGAGCTGCCACTTATAGTACAGATGTCGCGCCGTCCAATACCGGCGGCTTCTCCGGGGCGTTCGCTACGGGCTCTGACGCCGCAAACTTCGGCGACATCGACGCGCTCGATGGGCTCAGTGCAATGACGATTACCGCTTGGATTAAAGCAGACGCGAGCGTAGCGGAACCAGGAGGTGCCATTGGTTCGGGGCGAATTGTCACGAAACGCGCGGGATCCGGATTTGATTTGTATTACCACAACACCGACGACGCACTCGAATTTGTCGCTGATGGTGCAGGCACCACGATATTCAACGGTGGCGCTGCTATCGCCGTAGACCAATGGGTCTTTCTTGCTGTCACGTGGACCGGCGGGACTGCAACCTTCTATACCGGTGATGGCACAACGCTTTCGGCGGGCGATGTTGTTACAGGAACAGCACAAACGCTTTCAGCAACTTCAGCCTCGCTGCTCCTCGGCAACAATGCTGCCGGCAACAGATTATACCAGGGCCTGATCGACAACGTGCGGATCTACAAAACCGTCCAAGATGCGGCATCACTGCAGACCATCATGCAGTATAATGATGCGGCGAACGCCCCCCAAGGCCCTACGGTCACGCTCAGCACGGCTGTCGACGTGGTCGATTCGGCCTACACGGTGGATGTTACGTTCAGCGCGGATGTCAGCGGGCTGGAGGCATCCGATTTTGTGGTCACCAATGGCACGGCCTCAGGCGTCTCACCAGCCACAGGCCCGGCCAGCACCTACACCGTGACGATCACACCTGCCGCCTTGGGGACGGTTACGGTCCAACTACCGGCGGACAGCGCGACTGACAGTGGAAGCCTGCAGAACTTCGCCTCCAACGTGCTCGAGGCGATCGCCATCGCTCCTGACGGGCCCAAAATACCGATTACTGTTCGTGTCGCTGCCTACAATGTTGAGTTTGGTGCTAGTGCCACCCCTGAGGAAATCGGCGCGCTGCTGTTACCCTACAATCTGGATATCATCGGTTTCAACGAAGTCCCGGACGGCGATTGGACGGCTCGTGTCGGCGCAGTCCTGGGGATGGATTATACTTTTGTGGGCGCAATATCCTCTGCCAATCATACGGGTCCCGCGTATGCAGACGTCACCGGTAACTACGATGGCAAATACAAGTCGATTCTCAGCCGGACCCCATTGGAAGTCACCAATGAATTTCAACTGACAGGAGCCGGTTGGAATCCCGCCTCCGCTGTGCGAGCCAGAACAAAGATTGGCGGCAATTCAGTCGCATTTTACTCGCTGCATATCAGCGGTAATAATGGCTCCACGAATAGTCATGCCTATAAACTTGCCACCCAGGTTCTCCCACTAGAGACCGTTGACCGCGTGATCGTCGTTGGGGATTTTAACAATAACATTGGGGATTATAACATCAACGCGATTGAGAACGCAGGGTTTGAAGCCATATGGACGGACCTGAATATTGATGTGACGCAGGAAAAAACCTACAACGCCCAGGACCCGAACACGAGTCACGGCGTGATCGATCACATCTTTATCAACACCTCTGCCAGCCCCACGGTCACAGACGGAGGAATCATCGAAGAAGTCAGTCCATTATCCGACCATAAACCGATCTGGGCTGTCATCGAATTTCCGGACTATTTCCAGCAGTGGGCAACGACCAATGGCATTGACGGAGAGTTACCTGGAGACGATTTCGATGGCGATGGATTGGCTAACTTCACCGAGTATGCGCTCGGTCGTGATCCCACGGCTTCCGATGGGCCAGCTGGCACGTTCGACGGAATCACCGCCAGCTACACAAAAGGTGCAGATGCGATTGCCAACGGCAATGTGGTCTACGCCATCGAGGAGTCTGACGACCTCGGCGTGACTGACCCTTGGACAGCGGTGGTGACTCAGGCAGCTCCAGATGCGTCGCAGACGATTTCCTACGCACTTCCCACTGGGAAAGAGAAGGTGTTCGTCCGCTTGAATGTGGTCGAAGCTCCATAATTTCTAATCCCTATTCTTATTCCGATTCCGATTCCGATTCCGATTCCGATTCCGATTCCGATCGGATCCCCTGCACACTCCATGAAAGCCTCTCCGAACAACTCACTCAAAAAGCAAATTTCAGTAGTAGCAGTATAATGAAAAATAGAGCAAATCAAAAAACCTCCCTTTGGAAATGCGCTGTCATGGGCGCGATGATGTTCACTATCCAGCTTCCTTTCGGAACCACCGTGGCCCAAGAGTTCACCGATCCCTTGGGTTACGTCAAGATCACCTGCTCTGGGTCGGCTGTTACCACCATCTCGGCTTCCCTCAGGGGTTCTACCCAATATCAAGGGGTCGCCGCATCCATCGCGGCTGGCACCATCAGCACCGGTGTCACCAGCTGGAGTGCTGCGCAGTGGACCAGCGAGCCGCACCTTTGTTATGTCGAAAACGCCGCGGGTGCCGAGGAGGCGCACCTCATTACCGCGATGGATGAAACCACGGGTGTGCTCACCCTCGAAACTGGCCACGACCTGACCGCCCGCTACCCGGCCACTCCCACCTACCGGATCTGTAAAGCCGT
>JAQXBA010000019.1 GCA_029252625.1 Opitutia bacterium
CGTGGGGAAATGAAGGCGGCTCCATATGTCTGGCCTGCTTTCTATACACGCAAGGTTCAGCTTATTCGGTTGCTGCGCAAGGTGCCGTTCTTTGGGCGACGTTTTATTGTTGATGCTTAATCGGTGCTGTAGATGTTGTTTGCTTTGTTCTAGTGAGGACGTTTGAGACATCTCACCTTAACCTGCTAGCCTGACAGAACCAATTTGCTCGTTCGACTCCTGTCTTGTCTTGCATCGTAAGTTGGTTACAGCAGGGTAGTCTCAATAATTTAGTAAGCTGATGTTTTCACCACAAGCTCCCCGCCAGTTAGATCAAAGTGTTTTGCGTGATGCTGTTCTTTTCGCAATGCGGAGATTTCCCGCTACGTCGAAGCCTTCAAGGAAAGTGTTGCGTCTGATTTACGGCCGCAAGTTCAAACATATGGGTCCGGCTGGAGCCTCATTAAAGCTTCTGCCTACATCGCATCCACAAATTTGGGAAATTTATTGGAGGGGGGGGAAACTTGGTGAGACGGTTCCTTATCCGCCACCACTAGAGAATCCTGACCTGTGGCTTATGGCGACCGGCCCTTCTATCAATCGACTGGATCTGAAGAAAATAAAGGGCCAAGCTTTATTCGGGGTGAATGGGGCGATTGCAGTTTGTAGTAAGCATGGGATCCTGCCCACTTATTATGCCAGCTCCGATCATAATTTTTTTAATGAGCGCATGCAATTGATTAAAGCAGCCGTGTCTTCGGGAAGTCATTGTTTCTTTTCGTTTAACGGGATATCTCGGATCTGTGAGCAGGCTCCTGAGATCTTGGCGCGCGGGAAGATCTCTCTGTTCGAAGTCGTGAATCGCTATTATGGAACCGCTGCGGCGGAGCCGTCGGACGTGATCATGGCAGCCCAAAAAGATGATGATATTGTGGTTGATCCCGCTAACCCTGCGATTGGCTGGAGCCATGACATTACTAAGGGTGTTTTTGCTGCCAAAACCATAGTATACAGTGCTTGTCAGATCTCAGCTTATCTCAAGGCCAAGAATGTATTTATCTTAGGAATGGATCTCGGCCATGTGGGCCCATATCCTGAACGGGCGTATGAGTCCGGGTCTAAAGCATGTTCATCTAGTTTGGATAAAGATTATTCTTCGAGAATATATCCTTCATTTAAATTACTATCAGAGCTTAACCTGTCTTCTGAGTTTTGGAATCTATCGGCGCAAAGTCGTCTCCCTATGAGTGTCATTCCTCACATTAGTTTCGAACAAGCGCTAAGCAGAATATTCCCTCATTGATTATGAAAGCCATATTACTAAACGATACTGATGCAGGACGGCATATTGGTTGTGAGCTGGTTGTTAGAAATACCTTCACTCTATGTAGACAGCACGGGATCGATATAACTCATACCGTGAAATCAAAGGAAGCGCACCAGGCAGAGGCAGTGATCGTTCCACTTTTACAGCAGAATGACCTAGTGCTACTGAACGGAGAGGGCACGCTTCATGATGATAAGTCGCGGGCATTGTCTCTTCTGAAGCTTGCAGCACTAGCGAAGCAAGCTGGCCTAAAAACTGTCCTTTATAATACGCTGTGGTCAAATAATCCTGTAGGCCAGCAGTATTTACCTTATTTCGATCTTATCTTCTGCAGGGACGGCGAAAGTGCGAATGAGATTCGAAACTTACATCCCACTCTCGATGTCCGAACTGTTCCGGACATGATTTTCACGACTCAATTGACTGAATCTGAATCTCCACGGCCGCGTTCCTCCATGGCGCTAGTGACTGATTCTGTTAAAAAGAAGCATTGTTATCAGTTGGCTAAATTTGCGGTTCGGAACCGACTTACGTTTGCCCCCATGGGCACGGGGTTTCATGAGCGGGTGGACTCATCGTATTTCTTAAAATGGCGCCTTACTCGGCATTGTGGCTATCATCATAATCAGCTCGATAGCGCAGAGTCTTTTGTTGAGAAAATTCAAACATCTCGCTCAGTCATCACTGGCAGGTTTCATACCGCATGCTTGGCACTCCTCCTCCAAACGCCTGTTTGCTGCATTTCGTCAAATACGCGAAAGATTGAAACACTGTATTCAGATTTTGGATTATCCCCGAATCTTGTCGGGCAATCCATATCATCCCTTGTCGAGGCTGAAGCGCAATGGGAAGAGCAAGTACAACATCGAGAAAGTATCCACGAAAAGGTCTCCGAGGCTCGTGCGAAAATCGACGGAATGTTTCAATTGATTTGTCGCTTATGTGATGGGACTAATTAGTTGAGAGGCGTAGTAATTTGACGTGGCACTTATTTTTCGAGAGATATTACATCTATGATAGTTATGACCAAGTTAGTTTGCCAGTATTATCAAAAGCAAAAAAGAGGGGCACTTTCATTTTGGTCGAATGAGTTGGAACTGGATGATCGCCTTTATGGCGTTTTGAAAACCTTGGATCATCTTGGGAATTGTGATCTCGAATTACTTAAGGAATCCACCAGAAGATGTGTGCTCCGGATGAAACCGTTTAGTGAGGATCATCCTTCTGTGGTGATCAAAGCTTTCCCGTTGTCGAGAATCGAAGCACGAATCAAACACAGAAAATACGGATTGGCAGAGGTTTATCATTATCTTCGTGCCGCGGAGTATGAATTGCCTATCCCTATTTGTTATGGATATTTTGAACACCGCAGCTTTGGAACGGTCAAATGCAACGGGGTCATTATTGAAGATATGTATCGCTACAATACGTTGGACGATCTGATTCAGAATAGCCCAGATGGGCGGCTTTCGGTTTTTTGTAAGGCGATCCCGACCATGGCACAGCTGTTTAAAATGGGCGTCAATCATATCGATTTGAGTCCGCATAATTTCATGGAGTCTGGTGATGGCGGGCGAATTGTCCTGATCGATTGGCAGTATTGTTCATTTTTGCCAGCAAATGATCCAAGGCAGCTTGTTTTTCAAGCAGCCCAGTTCCTGAGGTATACTGATCTGTGTCAGGGTGATCCAGACTGGTTGACTTGGCTAGAAAGACTCTATGAGGCTTGCTCGCCAAGTCTTGAGTTTGGGGTGTTCTGTAGGAATGTGGCAGATGTTCAGTCTCAAAAACGCGCGAGTATTAAAGATCGACTGAGTCTGACGCTTGATCTTTCTGTATAAGTCTATTGGGAGCATAGATGAGGATGTTAAATCTACTTCAAAAAATTAGGCTGATTCGGGCTAAAATGCTCTGGAGGAAAGCTCGAAAGCGTGGGCGGACCTTGCGTTTGCGGATTGGTAATGTGGCGGAGTTTCTTGAGCAATTGAATGTAATGGGTATTCGTTATGTTGTGCTGCGCTGGTTTGAGGAAGTGCCACTGGATCAAGAGAGTGAAGCCGTTTTTGCGCAAGATATTGATTTCCTGATGGATCATTCGAGACTAGATGAAGTTGTGCAGCTCGCCGCAGACTATCCAGGAGGCATCAAGTGTGATATCTATAGCCCAACAGGGAAGCGTGCCACCGGCTATAAGAAGATGCCTTATTATCCGCCAGTGCTGGGCGATGAGGTGTTAGAGCATCGAGTGTTGTATCAAGATACGTTTTATGTTCCTGAGCCGGACTATTTTTTTAAGTCATTGGCTTATCATTTAACCTACCACAAGGGGACGACATCTGGCATCCCTTCCGGCACGACTGCCTTTCCGGAATGCCCGCCAGCAAAGCGTTTTTATGGAGCACTACTAGAGGCGCTTGGCGATGCTGTCGGAGTATCAGCACTTCAAAAGCCTTATACATTATTGAGCCTACACCAATATTTGCGGTCAGTCGGGTGGTCGATGCCTTATGACCTAATGGTGAGATGGCCGAAGGAAAAAGAGTGGATGGCATTTTTGGCTCAGGAAGAGGTCGCCAAATATCAAAGTCATGCTGATCGATTACCGAACCTCATCGTTTTTCTTGTGCGAGCGGATGGAACCGCATCGGACGATGTGAAAGATGCGACAGTTCAGCTCATTTCTGAGAATTTTAAAATCCTTCAATCTGTCGAGCTAGATGGTGGTATGACCCGGCGTGTGTCGCGCTCCGTTCGGGGTGGTAATTGGATGGAGCACGGTGGGGAAGAATTCATCCCTCCGACGCTAGCGCTTATCTGCAATGATGAATCACCGATTCCATTTAGTGCGGATGATCCTCGACGACGGAAATACCCGCTCATCAGTAACGCAAAAGTCTTGTATAAGAATAGCTTTCGCAAAGAGATCAATAAACGTTTTCCATCTGGTGGTAGTAAACGTATCGTTCTGCATGCGAGCGATAATAGTATCGAAGCACAGCATCACCTTGAAGCAGTTTATGGTGATGAGTATCCTAAAATCTGTGACGTTTTGTTTACGGATCTTTAGCCTCTTACTTTGCGAATTCTGGGGCATCCGGCTTTTTTACCAAGACATTCTCAATGATGAGGAATTGGAGATCAGAGCCGTAAAGCATGTTCAATGCATCGGTGGGCGAGCAGACCATAGGTTGGCCGCTTTGGTTGAGGGGGAGAGTTCAAGCAGACGCCATACTCTACGGCATCTCTGAGTTCTAAAATATTCATGCTGTTGTGTCTTCTGTTGAAAGTGGGAAAAAGGGAAAGTGGGAAAAAGGGAAGGTGGGAAAAAGGGAAGGTGGGAAAGTGGGAAGGTTTGAAAGTAGGACGAAGCGCGAGTAGCGCGGAGATGGTGAACCGTCTGCGGCTTGCCCCGAAGGGGTGATTGAAGCTGGGTGCCCTATGGCAGCTGAAGGATAAAAGTGGGAAGATGGTGATCAGGGATGGATCAGTTTAACTTGTGGAAAAAATAAGTCTGGTAGCGCGAGACATCTCTTGTGATTAGAGACAGCTTTAATGCGGCTGCATGTCCACCATTAAAAAATCTGGAAGGGGAGCGGTTTTCGTGCCGCCGCGAGATCGGTCGATTTTGTAGGCTTGAGCGGCGAGATAGAGCCGTTGGCGTGGGGTCTCAACGTAGGTTAATGATAACTTGTCTAGGATTATATCGATTTCTTCGGAGGGTTCGGCGGGGTAGCAGAGTTCAGCGTAGATGACTGGACTGATTTGTAAGTGCCCCTCATATTCCATGAGGCGGGCGATTGACCATTGTAACCAGTTCGGATCTTCGAATAGCACGTCTGAAATGACGTTCGTGTCGATTAGTATTGCCATCCGCTAGTGCGTGCCTCGGGTGGTTTGCATGAGTTGTTCTGTTGTGTCGCGCGTTTTCCAGATGCCTGTGATTTGCTTTAGCGATTCACTTGCGTTGGAGTTTTGGGCATTCGGAGAGACGGCTTGAGTGAGTATATATCAGGCCTCGGCTTCCATCGAGTGCCCGTGTTGCACGGCAACTATGCGAATCTGTCGTTTAGTGGCATCGTCTAGGTTGCGTATTGTGAGGGTAGCCATGATTACATTGTTTGCGTTGCTAGCATAGCTGCCAATGCCTCTCTTGCTTTAGTGTGTTCTGCTAAACCTTGGGGGCGCCGCGCATTTTATGAATCATGCGTTTTTGGGCGACAGAGAAGGTGTTCGTTTGGAAGTAGGCGCGTAAATAGTCCACTTTTTCTGGATCATTTAATTGCTTGGAATGGCGAAGAAATCGAGAGACGTCTTCAATCGTACTTTGGGATGAAAGCAGTGG
>JAQXBA010000189.1 GCA_029252625.1 Opitutia bacterium
GCAAGCAACAAGGTGCCGTTTGCGGTGATTGTGCAATGCAACTCCGAGTTGTGGTTCCCGACGGATCGAATCCGGAAACGCTTACGTGAGTCATACGTTGCTGCCGAGGCGGTGTATTGTGTGTCGCAGCAGAATCTGGAACTGTTAAAAGTGCAGTTGAGTTGTGATCTGCCGAATGCGCAGGTGGTGTTCAATCCGCAACAACTGGATAACGAAGGTGTGCTCGACTGGCCGTCGCCCTCCGACACGGTCCGTATGGCATGCGTGGCTCGGATGGATCCGGTGGCTAAAGGTCACGACGTTCTGGCTCAGGTGATGGCACTACCGAAATGGCGCGAAAGGAATGTGTTGGTATCGCTTTACGGTTCCGGCCCGTATCAAGAAGGGCTTCGGGAGTTGGTCGATTTTTTGAAAGCGGATCAGATCCGTTTCTGTGGCCAGGTCGGATCATATCAAGAGATCTGGGCCGAAAACGAAATTCTGTTAATGCCTTCGCGGTTTGAGGGTATGTCCCTCGCATTACTCGAATCCATGTGGTGTGGTCGCCCCTCAGTCGTGACTACTTGTGGTGGTGGGGCTGCCGAAGTTGTGGATGAAGGGGACAGTGGCTTTTTTGCCGCTGCGGCGACGTCGGAACTGTTTGATGCCGCCATGGAGCGCGCATGGCAGGCGCGGGACAAGTGGCAGGCGATGGGGCAACGAGCTCGTCAAATCTGTGAAGAGCGTGTGCCTGAGGATCCATCTGGAGCTTTCGCCGCTGAAGTTGAAGGGCTTTTCAAATAAAAAATCAGATGTTCTGCAGTATCATCATTAATAACTACAACTATGGCCGCTATCTACGTAAAGCGATCGATAGTGCGTTGGGGCAAACGTATGCGGAGTGCGAGGTGGTGGTCGTGGATGACGGCTCGTCGGATGATTCGATCGCTGTGATTCAGAGCTATGGCGACCAGATTGTTCCCGTGTTGAAGGAGAACGGCGGGCAGGGATCCGCGATGAATGTTGGCTTTGAGAAAAGCCGGGGGGATGTGATCTTTTTCTTGGATGCGGATGATTGGCTGGAGCCGACTGCTGCCGAAGAAGTGATGGCGGCCTATCATGCGGGCGTCAGCCACCTCTATTACGGTTTAGAGATGAAGACGCCGGAAGGGGAGTCTTTGGGAGGATTTAAGCTAGAGCTTGAGACTTTGGATCAGGGGCCGGATGCGTGGCGTGCGGTCGCGGAGCGCGGCTCGGTTAATTTTCCACCCACCAGTGCCAATGCGTTCTCGCGAGCTGCGATGGAGCAAATACTACCAATGCCTGAGGCTGACTTTCGTATCCGCGCGGATGTGTATTTACTACATCGTGCTGTTTTTTATGGTGAAGTCATCGCCTTGGAGCGTCCATTGGGCAACTATTTGGTGCATGGGAGCAACCACTGGTTCAAGGAGAGCGCTTCGCCGAGGCGAAAAAAACGGCTTGGTCTGAGTCGTCGCAATCCGAAGCAATTTCAGAAGGGCATGAATCAAGCGAAGCAGAAGTTTGATTTACTGGACGCGGGACGATTGGCTAGAGATGGTCAGTGGGGGCCTTCGGCCTTAGAGCGCTGGATTCGGTTGCGCTGGAAGCAGCTGCTTTCCGCTAAGTGCTTGTCTGCCACACACCCCTATTCAGCTGACACGGTGAAAGGCTTATCGAATGATATTATCGAGATGTCCTCCCAACTTGGAGTCGCATGCTTGAGTCTGCGCATTCGTTTATTCCTGACTCGCTTTCTTCCGAGCAGCGTTTTGAGTGTATTTTTGTTTAAGAAGTGATTTTCCTAATTTCTTTCTTCGTCCTCCTCTTACAGAATGTATTTCAAAAGTCTCAGTGATCTAAGTAAAGACATCCATACATGGATTCCAAAAATCGAGGAAAACTATGACTGTGTGGTGGGTATCCCCCGTAGCGGGATGTTGGTGGCCAACATTCTAGCACTCAAAATGAGCCTGCCGCTGGCCGACTTGGATGGTTTTCTCGAAGGGCGTATGTTGGGGCTCGGTAAGCGCTTCGAACACATCGATGCGGCTGATTTCCTCAAGCAACCGCGTAAGGTCTTGATTGTGGATGATTCCATCTCCTCTGGTCATGCGATACGCCATGCCAAAGCAAAGATCGAGGCGGCGAATCCCGGGCATGATCTGACATTTGCGGCAGTCTATGTGACTCCGAAAGGTAAGAAGTTGTGCGATCTCTATGTGGAGGAGATTCCCAATCCACGGCGGTTTGAGTGGAATATTTTGGCCAGTCGAGCAGTCAAAAACTACTGCTTTGATTTGGATGGCGTGCTTTGCCTGGATCCTACGAACGAGCAAAACGATGATGGTGAGCGTTATCGTGAATTCATCCTGAGTGCAAAGTCGCTCTATGTGCCGGCCGACGAGATCGGAGCGATTGTGACAAGTCGGCTGGAGAAATTTCGCCCGGAAACCGAGCAGTGGCTCAAGGAGCAGGGGATTCGATACGGGGCGCTGCATATGTTGAATTTACCGAGCAAACAAGACCGTATCCGCTTGAAGGCGGCACCGTCTTTTAAGGCGGAGGTCTTTAAGAAAAGTAATGCGGACCTGTTTATTGAGAGTGAGCATAATCAGGCGGTGAAAATCGCAGAGCTAAGCGGGAAGTTCGTTTATGCGCTCGATACAGTCACAATACACGGGCCCGGGCATGTGTCGGCGCTGATCGAGCGCAAAAAAATGCAGACGAGCAAACAATGGCGACGTCAACTTGCCCGTATCAAGAATGTGCCAGGGAAATTACTCCGAATTTTAAAGCTCAGAAGCTAATCACTCCAGTAGGCTTGAGACCTCTTTTTCTGAGTTCTCAATTCTCACGCCTCAGGTTTCAATCTTCTTTCTTATGTCCTACGCAGTCATCATTCCTTCATATAATCGCCCTGACATGCTCAAGCGTGCCTTGGCGAGCGTGTATGCGCAGACGCTGTTGCCGAGTCAGATTTGCCTGACGATTGATGAGCCGGAGGATAGCGAGAAATACGCGTTCCTCGGCGATTACGACGATGCACTCCAAGTCACTTATACCGGCGGCGGTTTCGGGGGAGCTAAAGCTCGCAATGTAGGCCTCGATCGGGTCGGCGATGTCGACTATGTATTCTTTTTAGATGATGATGACGAGTGGTTGCCCGAGAAAATTGAGAAGCAAATTCAACTTTTAGAAAATCGACCGGATGTGGTGGGGGTAACTTGCTACTACTATCGAATTCAAGCTGGCGAAAGACGACTTGTTGCCAAAGGATCAGAGGAGCAAATTAACAGGAATATTCGTATCTGGAATTATATAGGTGGCTTTTCCTGCTTCGGCCTGCGATGGAATTCGAAAGTTTCAAGGATGCGCATAAACCCCTCTTTGTCATCATGTCAGGATTTTGATTTTTACATGGAGTGTGCGAAAGCTGGTGCTATCGCACTATTAACTGAGCCAAGCGTGCATTATTTTGCACATGTAGATGGTCGTATCAGTGACGGGAGGCAAACGAAGGGAAAGAATTTTGATCGTATCCTGAAAGCGCGTCGTCTGGAGCTTAGCGTGCGGGAGCGATGCTTTACTGCGGCTAAGGCACATTTATTCGCGGCACCTTTTGAGTCTGGGCGCGGCCTGGCCATTTTTCGATTTCTTTTAGGAACCTTTTACCTTATATTTGCTTTTAGTTTACCTGAAGTTAGTCGCCAAATTTGGTTTGCTTGCTTACGGGGTATACTTGCTGAGCAATTTTAATTGAGTAACTTTATCTGTGGCCCTGTAAGATGACTTTTTCTGAGTTCAAATATACACTTCGTTCGGATATGCTGCGATATCCGAGGAATCCAAGGCGGAAGTTTGTGCGTGCATATTTCATCCATCCAGGCTTCAGATTTACGTTTTGGTACCGTCTTTGCCAATTTTTGCTGACACGACCAACGCTGAAGTTATTCCTCAAACTTGCACGTTTGAAATATTTAAGAGTTCAGTTGCTTACAGGTATACAAATTCCCATTTTGGCTGATATTGATGCAGGCCTCTACATTCCACATCCTGGCGGAATAGTTGTGAATCCTGGATTTTATGCAGGTCGTGGCTTATATCTTTCCCATAATGTAACAGTCGGGAAGGTTCATTCGGGCGAACGTGCAGGGGTACCGAAAGTCGGGGAAGATGTTTACATCGGTCCAGGAGCGGTCTTGCTGGGGAATGTTAAAATTGGAGATAATGTTGCGGTTGGAGCGAATTCAGTCGTAATTCATGATCTGGCAGATGATTCGTTCGCTGTGGGAGCACCTGCAAAAGTGGTTTCTACAGAAGGAGGGGCACTGCTGCTCTTAGGGGAGGCTGCACTTCGTAAGTAGTTATGTACTTAAGGTCTTTAATCCGAAAATTACTCAGGCGTAAATCCGGCGTCGAGTTAGCAAGAAGCCTAGGGGTGCAAGTTGGGGAGCGATGTAAGTTTATCGGTGTCAACAAGAACTCGTTCGGGAGTGAGCCGTATTTGATTAAAATAGGAAATCACGTTGAACTTTCAGGTAACGTTAGATTCTTGCCGCACG
>JAQXBA010000197.1 GCA_029252625.1 Opitutia bacterium
TGTTAAGGTGTGAAGGTTCCAGATCATCTCTCCGACCTTTATACGTTCCCACTTTTTCACTTTCCCACTCGCGAACGTAGTCGCGAACCCGAAACGCTTGCTCCGCAACCCCGAGTGGCGGCAGCGACACCACGATCCGGTCGGGTGCTTTCAGCTCGCCGCTCTTTAGTCCGGCCATCGCGTCGTGATAGAAGCCATCGGCAAAGGCTTTGTGGTTCTTCAGCCGAGCGAAGCTGATGTTCTTCGTGTAGGGTGGGGTTTCAATGAGGCGCACGGAGAAGCCGTCGGTGTCGGGGCACGGCGCGCGCTTGGCTTTGTGCAGGTGTGAGAAGTCGGACGACCACCAAATTACTTCGTGCCCTTGCTCGGCAAAGGTCCGGCACAGCGCCCAATAACGAAGTGGCACATCGGACTCGTTGGGGAGTTGGTCAAAGGGGTTGATGATCCAAATTTGCATGGTGGAGGTGTTTTTAGGCGCTTATTTTTGATGGAGCTTAGGCTGAGGCAGTGTTGTTTTTTAACCGCTTATTAACGCTAATTTGACGCTCATTATTTTGAGAGTTACTCGGTTGATGTAGAGGTTGTGCATGTATTTGACTGGAATTTGCTCATGCTCTGGAAATAAGCGTTTAATGAGCGGTCCACGGTTCTGCCTTTTAACTGCTTATTTTTCGTGAGAAGGAATGTATTCTTTTAATATGAAGCGTTTCCATTCAACAGAGGGTGGCCCAAAGTTGATCAAATAACCGACTGCCTTCTTAGTGATGTGCATGTAATTTAACAATTGCTGTTCATGGTCAGGTGTCAGGCATCTGACGGCCTTTAGCTCTGTGACAATTTCTTTTGATGCCAACAGATCTGGGATATATGTCTTCTTCAGTTGATGCCCTTTATAATAAACGGCTAATTCAGCTTTTGAGCTGAAAGCAATCTCTCGCAAACCCAATTCCCATTCGAGACTTTCCTGGTAAATCTCTTCGCTCAACCCGCCGCCCAGTTCTCGATGCACCTCAAAGCTCGCGCTCATGAGTGCATAGCCCTCTGCTCCCATGTATTCATTGTTGGTATCATTCATCATAAGCGGTCTAGTGTCGTATTCATGCTGAATGATAAGTCATTATTGCCGAGTCATTTTTTTACCGTTGAGGGGGCTCTTTTCTGGATCTTAAAAATAAGCGTTACATAAGCGTAAATTAGCGGTTCCCGCGGTAGCGGCTCAGTGGCCCTTTTTAAGGCGTGATTTAGTGGGATTATATGGCTAAAAAACTGTGCTACGTGTAGTCCTGTTTTAGTTTTAAGATTTCGATGACCAAAAAGTTTCTAATCATTTCCCAAGTCTTCCCTCCTGACCCGGCGGCGGTGGGGCAGTATTTTGATGAGGCGGCGCAGGCGCTGCGCGCTGAGGGAGCGGAGGTCACCATCCTGACTGCGAATCGTGGCTATGATCAACCAGATGAGCGCTTTGAGCCGTTCGAGGATCGCGGTGGCGTCGCAGTTCGGCGTTTGCCTGCCTCGTCGTTTGGTAAGGCGAGCATGCCGGTGCGCATCTTCGGGCAGCTGTCGTTTCTGGAGCAGTGTATCGTGCGTGGCCTTTTCAGCCGTGGCTTGACGGACCTGCTGGTCTCGACCTCACCGCCGATGTGCGGGATCGTGGCAGTGTTG
>JAQXBA010000207.1 GCA_029252625.1 Opitutia bacterium
GTGAACGCGGTCTTCAGACTGGTGTATACTGGTGGCCAATTAAAACTAGTCGTAGATCCATTTTTCATTATATGGAATCCATATGACACTCAAATATCCGCTTCCAGATTTGCAGTGACCTTGGAAAATGGATTAGCCGGTGGTGTGAGATTTAAGGTGACTGACCCTGCGGGGACTGAAAAACTTTACGGCAAACCCAGCGGATGGGGGGGCGGGAGAGGTTCCGATACATCGTTTTCTGACTACGCCAAACATAAATCCGGGGTGAATGCGAACTTGAGCTATTTAATTAGCAATCTGAGTATGAACCCAGGTGAGGTTCAGATTTATTCTCCTCCGAACGAAAGCGACCGCAGTGCTAATGCGAATGTGCTCAATGATGAACTCAGGCCCGGTATGAACTATAATGTCACAGACTCAGGCATTTTTTTCGGTGAGTTTCCTGATCAGAATAACACTAATTGGGGGCCTGTCTTTGTCCCCACTTCTGAAGCGGGACAAACCAGAATCGATGTTCTCTTCAATATCGCCAGTCAGGCTAGCTATGCCATTGTAAACAATATTGAGATTAACTTGCCCGCGAGTACCATTCAGCCAGATCAATTAACCAGCGAAGATGAGTTTGGAGACCACATCCAAGGTAAGGAATTCCGTCTCAACCTCGGTGGCAGTGAGGTGAGTAGGAACGTGAACACTGGCGAGCGTGGATTTAGTCTAGATTATACCTTTGCTGAGTTAGGAGGAACAAAGAAATCGTTTGGTATCCTTTCCATACTGACACTACCGACTGACCACGCGGAGGCGGATACTGCAGTAGAAGTTTTTTCACAACTGAATGTCACAGCTGCGGCCAGTACCTGGAAGGAGATTGCGCATCGAGCGCCCTTTAATATGGTTGTTAAATCAGTCGCGAAGGATGGCATCAATAATCTGATCAATGAGGTTGGTATCGATTTCGATGCGATTGGATCAGGCTTGAATGGATTTTACGGAAAAAGTTATGCATCAACCGATGGAGATACCGCATTTCCGCTGTTAACGATCTCCCCATCCCCATTACATTCACTCGTCCAATTCTCGTCGGCAAATATCGGAACCCGGCTTGTCGAACCCACACATGCCATCGGCAATTCATGGAAGCCTCCCTACATTCCAAAGAGTTCAATTTATGACAATACAACAGGCTTCTTCGGGGAGGTTAAGGATACATCATGGCTAGTGAATGACGCTCTCTTTGATCGTTACTATTTGTCGGGGGTTGCGCCAGCCTATACGATCGGTGCTGGCGGTTATACGATGAATGCAGGTAGTGCGAGTGCTGGAATTGAAACGACCCTTCAGACTTTTTACGGTAGCAACTCGGAGTTGGCAAAAGCCAACCCGGCTCTAGAGCCTTACCTCCCGGACGGGATGACTGCGAAACAGGTAAAGGACTTGCTCACTCCAGCGGATGGTTATCAAAAGTTGGGGGCCTACAGCTTAATTAACGGAGCCTTTAATGTGAACTCTACCTCGGTGGCCGCATGGAGCGCTCTTCTTCGGGGGAATAAGGATCTGGCCATCGAGTCGCTTGAAGGATCGACCGACTCTGCAACAGGCACCCCCTTTCCTCTGAGTAGCTCAGCCTCAGATACCACTTCAACTAATGGATGGGAGGGGTTCTCAAGACTCAGTGACAGCGCTATCGATAATCTTGCTGCCAGTATCGTTGATGAAGTTAAAACCCGTGGCCCCTTTATGAGTCTCTCTGACTTTGTGAATCGGCGTATTTCTACTGACAATCGTTCAGCTCAGGGAGCGCTACAAGAGGCGATTGAACAGGCGGGCATAAATAGTGGCATTCGGGCAAATACATCAGACACGATACCAAATTACAGCGACTATGCGTCTATTTTTCCGCATGCGGCAGACCCCTATATTGGAGACCGGAACAACGCCACGGGTATTCCCTTGGAGATTAACCAAGCAAACATTCTGTTACCGATCGCTCCCAAG
>JAQXBA010000212.1 GCA_029252625.1 Opitutia bacterium
GCAGCCTCCAGCAGGCCCATCGACCAATGAGCCGGCGCGCTCCAGGCGGACGGCGTTCCAGCTGCGGGCCAGACCATCACTTTCCAGAAACACTGCATACGCGAACGTAAGGATTTTCCCGCATACGCCAGTTGATTGGATTGATCCGACACCACCTTGCCAGTATCCCATAAATCGCCCTGATTCTGATTCAGCAACTCGCTCGAGCTCGCCACCAGAACTCGGTAAGCGCCTTGCCGCACGCCCCTTTCAGCTTTCAGATTTCCGCTTTCAGACGTTCCGCTGATCTCCCAGCTCAGGCGGGGGCTGAGCACCTCAATCCCCACCGGATTGACGAGATATTCGCTCCGCAACATGACGGGGCTTATTGGTTCCGCGCTCGAAAGCTGACAGGAACAAAACAGCGCAAAAACAAACCCTACGGCTAGTGCTGATAATTTTCTAAACATGGATCAAAATACTTTATTTCACGGGTTGGTTACTTTATAGAACAACTGCACCTGTGCCGGCGTGTTCGTGAATGAAACCGCGGCGCCATCGCCAAAAACTTCCAGCCCCCGTAAACTCTATTTTTCTGCAACTTGTGTTTATTCATCATCTGCAACTTCTCCTGCATTTGTGTTCTTTTTTATAAATTCAATGACCGGCGCCGGATCTTTCAGTCCGTGCGGGTGGTGCCCCTTTTCTTCGAAAATAATTTGAATGTCCCCGCCAAGTTTTTCGAAGCGCTCTTTCATGATGGCACCGTTTTCCTCATAAGGCACCGTGGAGTCCTTTGTGCCGCAGCGCATTAGAATGGGGACCCCGGCTCGGGCCAGCGGCTCCAGCAGATCAATCGGACTCACCTTGGCGGCGAGCGCTTCTTCATCGGAGCTGAAACCATACGTTTTCTTCAGCAGCTTCCAGGACTTGGCATTGCCGTCACCGTTCGAATGGCTGCCGGGAACGAGTTTTCCTGCCGGCCAGCTATGCACGTTGCAGACCCCGTTGTCCACATAGATGCTTTCCACCTTTTCCGGGTTCTCACTCGCCCAGCGGAAGAGCGCCAGCGTCTCGCGGCTCATCGAAGCCATAGAGAGCGTTTTCGAGAATCCATAGGTTTGCGTCAACAGATCATAGGCGACATCGATGGATTCGTTTCCTTTGGGGTGGCCCGATACATCGCCGGGAGCTTTCACCACATGATATCCCTGCTCCAGGAGCTGGAGGTCGCCTGCAACCAACCGCCTCACCACGCCAGCATTCCCCCAAAACATACTCCTCCAGAGCCACGGTTTACCGGGGGCGGCCTTTTTCGGACAAACCACCGAAATGGTGCCCTTCGCGGTCGGAACTTCATACCGCTCAAAGCCATGAAAATCCGTTTTCCTGCCGGAGAATTGATTCACCTCTTCGACTGCGCCCGGAGCGGGAAAGACCGACTGAATCGCTTCAAACCATGCCTGCGCCATCGTGTCATTGCCCGTTGCGTTCGGGTGGAGATTATCGCGACGCATATTTTTTTTATACTCATTGTCAAGGGGCGTAAACTGATCCACAAAGAAGATCTTTTTTCCTTTCGCTCGATAGGACTCGACGATCCCGGGGATGGATTCATTAAAGAGAACCACGTTGGCTCGCTCCGCATCAGAGCGACGATTCGGCGGAATCGACGCCAAAAAGAGAGTCGGATCGCCTACACCGGGCAGTGCGTAGATATCGTCCAGCAACGTCGACAGACGCGCCGGAGCGCCAGCGAGTTCATACCCGTGCCCGATATCGTTGGTTCCGAGCATAATCAAAATCAGTTCCGGCTTCACCGAGGCCAGACGGCCGCTCGTCCAATAGTTCGAAAGCCCCGAACCAATTCCGCCTATTCGTTTCCGTTTTGGGCTGAATCCCTGGGTGATCAGGTAGCCGGAGAACCCGCTGTGATAGTGATATAGATTGTCTGCCGGAGAGTTTCCAGACATTGGAAGACCTTCGGAATTCCTGGTGTGACTGCCGGTATAGCTGAACGAATAGCCGTTCGCTTTCAGCAGGTCGTACAGCGATTTACGCGGCGACCCGCTCGGATCGCCGTCGGCGTTGCTCTGGGTGATCGAATCGCCGATAAACCAGATGGCACCGAGCTCTTGTCCGGCCAGAAGCTCTACCGCTTCTGACGCGACACCTACCTGAGCCTGCGACAACAACAGCGCGCTCGTCAGTACGGACAAATATGTGTTTTTTTTAAACATGATCTTTTATCTATTTTTCGTATTCAGTCCTCTACCACTTTTCCGTCGCGAACTGGTTCATCACCGGCAGCTTCGCTTGCGGCACGTCAAGCGACTTGATGGCTGTGCGCAGCGCTCTCATCGCCAGAGCATACGATTGTTCATTCACCGGGGTCTTAGCGACCGCTTGGGCCGACTCGATTTCCTTGACCAAAGGCG
>JAQXBA010000214.1 GCA_029252625.1 Opitutia bacterium
CGGATGCTCTGGCAGAACGCTTAGAGCGTCCGATCGCCGAAATCTCAGGCGTTCTGATGGGCTTAGAGCTCAAGCGGCTCATAGTGAAACGCGCCGACGGTCACTTCGAAGCGAAGTAGGTCGAGATGAAATCGCGAGGCGCTTGACAGTATGTGCTCCTGTTTACATATATGACTCCCTCTTGATTCAGAAATTCACAGTTACCTGGCTGCTTTGCCTTTTTGTTTGGAACGTCGCGTTGGCGGAAGTTCCGAGCTTGCTGCTGTGTTTACATCATGACTTTGCGGTGCACATCGAGTCCGAGGAATCCAATCATGGACACTGTGAAGATGGGCATGAACATGCTGAATCTCAAGAAGTTGAGCACTGTGTCGTGAAGGATGACTGCACGGATCTAGAGCTTCAAGGGGGCGAATCGATCCCTGCTCGTTTAGATGAGGTGCATGTCGTGGATCTACCCGTGCTGACTGTCGCCGAGTTCTGCTATGCTGACTTGGCGAATTCAAAAGTGGATGTATTGAGCCGCTTGCAGCTACGGCTACGGGGCCCTCCTCCGTCGGTGCATTGGCTGACTGATATCGTTATAAAGAAGACAGTCCTGCGGGTCTGATATCCTAATACACTTAGCTTTGCTGGTTTCGATGAAACCAGTGTGTTTGTAGCCGCGTGCTACATCTTAGCTTCACCGTATTAGGATTTTTTATGTATCACTTTTTGAAATTAGGACGCGTCGCCGCGTTCGCACTCATCGTCCAATCGACCTTGAGCACTTTAACTGCCGCACCGCTTACGCTTACGAAAGAGCAAGCTGTCGTGCGTGCCTTGCAGCAGAACCCTGCGCTGAATGCTGCCCGGACCACCATCGATCGTGCCCAAGGCAATCGCTTGCAGGCGGGGCGCTGGGCGAATCCGGAGCTGAGTATCGATTATGCGACGGATGAGACCTTTAACGATGAAGGCGAATATGCGTATTCGGTCGGCTTTGAACAACGCTTCCCAGTGACGAATCGATTGCGTCTGCAGAAAGAAATCGCTCAGGATGAGATTGAGATCGCTCAAGCCGAAGTTGCCAATCAGGTGCGCGTGCTCACGCGTGCGGTGGAAGCGTCGTTGGTTTCAGTCACTGCGATTGAAGCGCAAATCAAATTACGCGACGAACGCTTGGAGCTGAATCGGTCGTTTGTTGAGTTCATGGAGTCGCGTTTCGAGACCGGCGAGGTGTCATCGGTGGCTGCGAATCAAGTGCAGATCGAGCTCTATGCGGTCGAGCAAGAGAAGCAGGCACTCGCAAATGAACTCTTGTTGCAGCGTGCGACGTTGAAGCAGCTCATCGGTGCGGATGTGGATACAGCGCTTCGCTTAGTGCATTCGTTTGAGCTGCCAGCCGTGCAGCCCGAGTTGGCGAGCCTCACCCACGCATCGCTCATGCAGCATCCCGAATATCGTATGAAGGCATTGCTCTACCGTATCTCTGATAAACGTATCTCTGTGACGAAGGCAGAGCGTTGGGCCGATATCGCAGTCCGTGTCTTCTTCGAGGAAGAGCGTGGTGTCGATGACCCCGGTGGCTTAGGGACGGATCGTTTCTTCGGAGTCGGTGTGTCGATCCCGTTGCCTTTGTTGGATCGCAAGGAGGGCGCGCTACAAGCGAGCCGTGCTGAGCAGCGGCAGATTAAATACGAACTCGATCGAGTTGGATTAGAAGTGCGCAGCGAAGCGCATACACAGGCAGCACGTGCCACCAGCCTCTATCAGCAAGCCCTCAGCTATGATCAAAATCTGACCCAATTGGTCGAGAAGAACCTCACTGAGATGAATGCGGCCTATGCGGCTGGCCAAATCAACCTAGCGGAGTTGTTCCGCTCACAAGAACAGAGCCTCAGTATGCAATCGGCTCAGCTCACCAAACTGCACGACTTCGAGCAGGCAATGATCCGCTGGAAGGCGGCCACGGCTCGTTATAGTGAGGAGTGAGGAGTGAGGAGTGAGGAGTGAGGAGTGAAATTTCTCGAATTTTAATTTAAGCAAAGGATTTTTAGATGAAACCAATTAATTTTAGTATCGGCCTGAGCGCCGTGTTTAACTTTTTCTCTAAGGGTGCGCAGCATCGTCCCGGTGCGTATCTGTGTCGTGTCGGCGAAATGCCTCACGCCCTGGTGCGGCGCGGGACGCGCCTGCGCACCCTGTTGGCGATATTGGGCGCTGCGTCGCTATCAGCCGCACCCAATCCACCGATCATTCTCGATGCGTCTGGGGTCGCGAATCTTCGCATCGAGACCGTCGAAGTGGACGAGCGTGATTTTGAAACGACGGTTTTCGCCATCGGCCGCATTGAAGAGATTCCCTCGCACCACTCGGTGCTATCTTCGCGTGTGCCTGGTCGTGTGCTGAGCCTCAATGTATTTGAGGGCGATTCCGTGGCTGCGGGCGATATCGTGGCGACCATTGAGACGCGACAGATCGGCGATCCGCCACCTCAGGTGGAGTTGAGGGCACCACAAGGTGGCGTGGTGGTGACGTCTCATATTCGTCTCGGACAACCCGTGCAACCGGATGCTGAGCTGATGGATATTTCGGATCGTTCGAGTATGTGGGCGGTGGCAAAAATTCCAGAGAACGAAGCGGCGCGCGTGAAGGTTGGCAGCCAAGCGCACATCAGAGTGCCTGCTTTGGGGGCTTCGACCTTCGAAGCGAAATTGATTCGATTTGGAGTGAATGCAGACCGTGGCGCTGGCGCGGTGGAGGGTATTTTCTTAATTGAAAACAAAGACGGAAAGCTTCGCCCTGGAATGCGTGCAGAATTTTCGGTTGTGCTGGAGAGGCGGGCGAATGTTTTAGCCGTGCCACGTAAGTCGATTCAGGGAGACCCGTCGAACCGTGTGGTGTTTGTGAAGGATTTCGATTTGCCAAATGCTTTTCTGCGGGTGCCCATTGTGATCGGTGAACGCAATGACCGCTTTGTTGAAGTGTTGAGTGGATTGTTTCCTGGTGATGAAGTGGTGACGCAGGGCTCCTATTCGTTGGGCTTTGCTGGTAGTGGGCAAGGAATCTCATTGAAGGAGGCGTTGGATGCGGCACATGGCCATGAGCATAATGAAGATGGCTCGGAGCTGACAGAGGCTGATAAAGCAAAGCAGGCAGCGTCAGCAGAAGAAGGCCATGCTCACGAGGGTGCAGATACTTTGAGTCGTCCCTTGATGATTTATGCTGCTGTGCTGACGCTACTCTTCCTCGTCGTGTTACAGCGCCTGTGGAACCAACGCCGCGCCTAAGGGCATGATCCAACATTGAAATTATAGATCATGTTAAATCAACTCATACGATTTTCGCTTTCCCAGAGACCCTTGATTTTGGCCTTCGTGGTCATCATTTTGGTGCTTGGCATCAAGAAGACGGTCGAGCTCCCGGTCGAAGTTTTGCCAGACTTAACTAAGCCAACGGTTACGATTCTGACCGAGTCGGCTGGGTTCGCC
>JAQXBA010000012.1 GCA_029252625.1 Opitutia bacterium
TAAACACGAGGACATAAAATGAACTCACTAAAAATATATATTGGAGCCATTGCATTACTCGCATCTTGCTTTGCGGTAGCCAGCCAGAAACCTAACATCATCATTGTTTTTAACGATGACCAGGGCTATCAGGATCTGGGCTGTTTCGGGTCGCCGGATATCAAAACGCCGCATATCGACCGCATGGCGGAGGAGGGGATGAAGTTCACCAGTTTCATGGTGGCGTCGCCAGTGTGCTCCGCATCGCGCGCCGCTTTGCTGACTGGCTGCTACCCGAACCGGGTCGGCGTGCCTAATGTGTTTTTTCCGAATACGGGGGCTCTGGGCTTAGCACCGAAACACGTCACGATGGCTGAGGTGTTGAAGACGGTCGGTTACAAAACCAAGGCGGTTGGGAAATGGCATTTGGGTGACCATTTACAGTTTTTGCCGACTAACCAGGGGTTCGACTCCTATTACGGTATTCCCTATAGTAACGATATGTTCCCGGCGAAGGATATGCAATACGCTGCGGACTGCTTGTTCCGAGAGGGTGTGACTCCAGAAGCACTGGTCGCAGCATTTCCTCGCGAGAAAAAAGGGATGAGTCGCTGGGCAAAGCAACCGCATAAGATGAAGAATCAGGTGCCGCTGATGCGTGACGAAGTATGCATCGAGTTTCCCACCGACCAGACCACCATCACGAAACGGTTTGCCGACGAGGGGATCGCGTTCATTTCCGAGAGCGTTCAGCAGGACAAGCCGTTCTTCCTCTACCTGGCCAATTCCATGCCCCACATCCCGCTGTTTGCATCGCCCAACTTCAAGGGCAAAAGCGAACGTGGGCTCTATGGCGATGTCATTGAAGAGATCGATTATAATGTCGGACGCATTCTAAATCACCTCAAGGAAATCGGAATTGAAAAGAACACCCTGGTCATCGTTACGTCGGACAACGGGCCGTGGTTGGTGATGAAGGAAAACGGTGGCAGCGCGCTGCCATTGTTTGAAGGTAAAATGACGACCTTCGAGGGCGGACAGCGTGTGCCTTGCGTGATGAAATGGCCGGGGAATATTCCCGCCGGATCGGTTTGCGACGAACTGGCGCTTTCCATGGATCTGCTGCCCACCTTTGCGCAGATCACCGGTGCGGCCATCCCGACGGTGCAAGCGCTCGACGGCAAAAACATCATCGACCTGATGATGGCCAAGGCTGAAGCACAAACGCCGCACGAGGTTTTCTTCTACAATCAAAGTGCCGTCCGCAGCGGCGACTGGAAATACCATTCCCGGGAGTTATTCAAGGTTGAGGCCACCGCCCGCGAATTCACGGGGCCGACGCTCTACAACCTCAAAGAGGATATTGGCGAATCCAATAATGTGATTGATCAATACCCCGAAATCGCCGCTCGCCTGGCTAAAGCGCTGCAATCGAATCCAAACAAACGCGTAAGCAATCCAGCGCGGCAGAAATAACTCGGGGATTTTCAGCGTCAGGCTTAGTTCGTTTTAGGCTCTGCTTTTTTCACCACGGAGACGCGGATCGGTCGTGCCGATTTAGCAGCAGAACGAGTCATGCATGGCAGAGTGAGTGTGCGTCTCTCTATTTTTGCTGTGCCATCTTCGTCTGTCCTCTATCTTTGCTTCGCGATCTCCGTCAGTACTACGTCTGTCAAAATCATTGATAACAAGCTTGATAGCGCCTGGCCGTGGTTCTCCCCGGTAGCGCCGACCTCCCCATCGCCATCTAGCTCTCGGTTCGTGACTCTGGAGCTCAAAGCTTCAGCTACTTTTATCAATTAAACTCAATACTAGGATTAAACTCATAAAGTCGGCGCAGTCACGCGATTGCGTGATACCATATTTTCTCTGAGTCTGTATAATGATTGTTATGAGATACGGTTCTGATATACGACAGAGCCTCGGTTAGACATTGAAGACTTATGAAAAAAACAGTGAAAATTCATCTATTACTGGCTGCCAGCCTAGCGCTGACAGTCATCGCTGGGGGCTCGCCGAGAACCTATGAGCTATGGGAAGCGGAACCCGCGCCGAACGGTGGCAGGAGCAAGTGGGAGAGCACAAAGTCCAGCAAAAGGCC
>JAQXBA010000027.1 GCA_029252625.1 Opitutia bacterium
GCTGGCGGTGGTGCGTTCGAGTTCAGATTGCCACAGGTCGCCGGTGACGATGGTAGTCGGCAGTTGCTTGACTACTGGATCGACGCTTGTTGGAGCGTCTGTAGCGGATTGCGCATGTAAGCCAGCGGTGCTGGCAGCGATGGCGAGTATTGTTGGTATGTATTTCATTTGGATCTCAATCAGTGTTGTTTGAGATCCGGCCTCTGGCGGCGAAAAGTGGGATCGTACAACTAAGCACGTTCCCTTCCTTTTCCTACGCCGGTGTCAACCGGATCAGGTTCAAAGGGATCATTTCTGTGCAGTTGCAAGGAAACATCTCAGACCCAAGCCAGGTCACCCCTAAGGAAGGCCGTCAGAAAAGAAGGAGGGCTGTTGCTTTGTCAACCTAGAATTAGTACACGCTTAGCGCTGCGAACTGAATACATGGCGTGCCTCACATGCACAGCTGGCATCGTCTGCCAGTCCGATCCGTGCTAGCGAGCATGCCGCGCTCCGACTAGACACGGTACTGCGCAGCCGTTGGTCAAATAAAACGCTTACCGATACGCCATTGAGCTAAAAGATCATGTAGCCGATCAAGGCTAGCACTAGAATGAGTGATACCACCGAAAGGCTATACCGTTCTTGTTGAGTCAAACGCATGCAAGTATATGATTGTATTGCTGAATACACGACAAGGATTGAATTTTGCAGGGAATCTGATCCAATATGCTTATGAGTTTTACTTTTAGACGCTGTTTGCTTGCGCTCTTTTGGGTCGCTTTGCTGTCAGGGTGTGCATCCTTTGAATCGACAAGTTCCATTGGTGGCTTTGTTAAACCAACTGACATGTCCTCGTTGGATAGCTTTAGGTATCAGCATACGATGGTTTCCGGAATGGTCGATCGAAGAAGCTCACAAACAATGGTGATGAAGGAATTATCTGAGAATGTGTTAACGCAGGAACTCAGTCAGCGTGGCTATGCTTCAGCAGGGAAGGAGGCCCGATTTTATGTTGTATCGAAGTGGCGTAAGGAAATTAACTGGAGTGCTACTGAAGCGGTGCGTTTTTCTTTAATCGTGGAGTTGTATAATGCGGCCAATCAATCCTTATTCTGGCGTGCTGAATTGCCTTACATTTTTAATGCCATCCAGTGGTCTGATGCGCGCGTCTCGCAGACCTTGCGACTGGCGGTCCAAGATTTCCCTGTTCACATGACAAACGCTTCAGTGCTACCAACTTCTGATTAACACAATCCTTATGAAATCGTTCTATTCACTCATTCTTGTCGTGCTGCTATCTGGCGTTTTTTTGACCGGGTGCGCTACGTTCAAGCCAACGCGGACTCCGGGGGACTTTGTGCGATCGATTCATTTTTCATCACTCGACTCGTTTAGTTACGATCGGACAGTCGTGTCGGGCATGACTTATAGAAATGTTGACGAGGCTGCGCTTAACAAATTGTCGGAGCAGGTGCTAAAAAAAGAGCTCCGTGCGCGTGGTTTTGAGGCAATTGAATCGAATGGCGATTTTTATGTGGTTGCGAGCTGGCATAAGCAGATCAGTAGTTACGCTGGCCTGTTTGACTCTGTAGATGGTCCGACTGCGACCATGCATCGGCGTTACGATGGTAATTCTTCAACTGCGGTGCGTGTCTCGCTCACTGTGGAAATATATAATTCGACCACTAACGAGATTTTCTGGCGTGCAGAGCTGCCGAATATTTTTGATGCGATCCAGTATTCGGAGGCACGAGTGGCCAAATCGTTAAGTCGGGCGATTCAACAATTCCCTGAACGTATCCAGAAAGATCCGAACTTGCCAAATATTGAGTAGCAGCCTCTAGAGTTTACGTAAGAAGCGGCGGATCACGGCGGCTGTTGCCTCGGGGGCTTCCAAGTGTGGCATGTGGCCAGCTTGTGGGATGCTTACCCATTGCGCTTGCGCCAAGGTGTGCTGCATGCGCTCGGCGATGGCACAGTATTTTGTGTCTTGTTCGCCGCTGATTAAGAGGATCGGGCACTGCAGTGTGCTGAGTTGAGGCCAAAGGTTGGGGCAGGCCGCAGGACCAAATTGCTTCAAGCTCGTTGCAAGTCCTATGGCGCTATGTTGTAGTCGATGTTGCTGCATGCGGGCTCGCCAATCTGCGCATATGTTTTGCTGGCTCCGAATGATTGGTCTGTGTTGCCAAAAATCAAGAAAAGTGGGCACACCATCGCTGATAATTCGCTGGGCTAGGTCAGAATCACTGGCAGCACGGGCGCTGCGTTCTGCTTCAAATTCGATGCCTGGGTTTGCGCTGATTAAAATCAAGGCATCCCAGTAAGCGGGATTCGCGACGGCATGCAGGAGCGCGGCACGCGCACCCATTGAATAGCCGAGCACAATGCTGTTTATGCTGGAAGCGATACGCCGATCACTGGAAAGCTTGCTGGCAAGTGCAGTCGCGTGTGTCTGCAGCCATTCGAGTGTCGCCTTTGGGCTACAGTTCAGTGCAGGTTCTGGGCCATGTCCAGGGAGATTTGGGCAGGTCCATGTGTAGGCCGAACCGCAAAGTGGCGAGCACTCCGTAAAGTCCTCGCCACATCCGGTAAACCCATGAAGGGCAAGTAAATGTGCCTTTTTATTCAGCAGTTTTGATACTGATGATCTTTTGATCTTCGACTGGTTTGTCGCCAGCGCCTTTCTTAACGCCCTCGAGCGCATCGACGACATCCATGCCGTTGACGACTTCACCAAAGATGGTGTGGCGCATGTTGAGCCAAGGAGTCGCGACGGTAGTGATGAAGAACTGGCTGCCGTTGGTGCCTGGTCCCGCATTTGCCATCGCCAACAGACCTGGGCGATCAAATGAGTGAGAGCTGACGCATTCGTCTTCAAAGTTTTTGCCCCAGATCGATTCACCGCCGCGGCCAGTGCCGGTTGGGTCGCCACCTTGGATCATAAACTCTTCAATAATACGGTGAAAGATGATGCCGTTGTAGTAGCCGTTTTTCGCGTGAGTACGGAAGTTTTCGCAAGTTTTTGGAGCGATGTCGTCGAACAGCTTGAACTCGATGCTGCCCTGTGTGGTTTCGATGATGAGATTGTCTGACATAATTATTTGATGTTTACGTGTGTTGATAAAACACGATTAGTAGGCTGGCTTACGAGCTCGGGCGCAACCGAAAATTTCTACGCATTCGACTTAGATGAATTTGCCGGCGCCTTCAGGGAAGTAGGCGGCTTGGCCTTTGAGTCCGAGTGTAAGCGTGATATTGAGGAAGGTAAGTTCGCCCATCGAATGGCAGAGCATGAAGCGATGATCGTTATGCATTTGCGCGAGTTCTTTGCGCAACTGGTAAGTCTTTTCAATACTGGAAATTTGATCTGTGCACATGCAGTGGCGTAAGTGCTGCATACGGTCTAGTGCAAATTTGAGGCGTCGACGTATTAAAGAGCGCTCTTCGCGTTGATATTGTTGACTCGTCTCTAGATTGATCAGGTCGGTGCAGAGCTTGACCACTGGTAGGTTGTTTTTGAAAAACTGCGGTAGGTAGAGACTGCGACGGCCTTCGTAGCTCTGCTGGTCAAAGTCGATTGCGCGCACCCGGTACTGATTTTGCTCAAAGTCAGGTGTCACCTCGACCACATAGTTATAGGCACGCATATCGCCGAGCAGTCGCACGAAGCAACGCTCGTTGAATTTAATGAACTCCTTGGCGAGGCGGACTTCGTGCAAGTCTGAGCGCGGCAGGTAGTCGCGAATGAAGTCGTCGCCAGGCACACCGATAATGTGCTCCTCGATCAAGGTGTCGCCGTCGACCAGGAAGTTGATGTGATTCGGCGAGAGTAGTTCTTCAAGTTCTAGGCCGTAGACACGTGATGCATCGGCTTTTTTAACGTAAAAATAGTCGTGATTATCGTTGAATTGATTCACGACGCGTACGCGCATTGGTTTAGTATTACCGAATGTGCAGAAATCGACGCGATCAATGAAGAGATTACTTAGGATTGTCTCGTCGCCGCCTGAACGGAGCTGGACGTAGATACGTTTCAGGCCTTCATAGACATCACGGCCGAATTGTTGCTCGTAGATCAAGGTCTGCCAGAGCGTGTCGTTGCCCTCCTTATTGATTAGCGGAAAAGCGTCGTCGTATTTGAGTAAATCTTCGTAGCTGACGGGTAAGTCTAGGCTGCGGTGGAATGTGTGGAGATATTCCCTAAAGAGATCATTGATCGGAAAAAATTGCTTTCGCTGTTGGGTGACGGCTGGCTGCATGTGCCAAAAGATCAAATATTCAGTCGCGGAGGTCGAACACGGAATGGCACAATGCGTATTTTTTTGTCAATCGACTGAAAATAGTTTATTTTAGTGTTGAACGAATAGCTAGAGTGGGTGATTCCTGACGGTGGCCGGGTCCTATGCAATGTTGGACAGGTTGACCTCGTCAGATCCGGAAGGAAGCAGCGAACACCTAATCCTCATGTGCCGTAGGGTGCCTGGCCACTTTTTTTGTACGAACAGCAGTATCGCTGTGAATTCGCCTCGATTTTCGATCTCTTTTTACTTGATTTTATAAAAGGGCGAAGTTCTTGAAAAAGCCCCTTGCAACTTTCCTCAATTCAGAGCTTTTCTTAATGTCTCGATGGATAAAGGCTACCAAGTAATCGCACGCCGCTGGCGCCCTAAACAGTTTGATGAACTGGTGGGGCAAGATCATATCGTGCGCACTTTACGTAATGCGATTGATACCAAGCGTATAGCACATGCTTATTTATTTGTTGGGCCACGCGGTACGGGAAAAACCAGCACCGCGCGATTGTTCGCCAAAGCGCTCAATGCCGAGGGTGGGCCAAGTGCCACCCCGGACAATGAGTCCGAAATCAGCCAGGCCATTATGGGTGGTTCCTGCATGGATGTGATTGAGATTGATGGTGCTTCGAACAACAGCGTCGATCAAGTGCGTGAACTGCGCGACGACTGCCAATACGCGCCCACACAGTGTACCTACAAAATTTACATCATTGACGAAGTGCACATGCTTTCGACTGCGGCGTTTAATGCGCTGCTTAAGACACTCGAAGAACCGCCCGAGCACGTTAAATTTTTCTTTGCGACGACCGAAGCGCATAAAGTGTTGCCAACCATCGTATCACGTTGCCAGCGCTTTGAGTTTCGACCAATTTCGGATGAAGTCATAGCTGACAAGCTGACCGAGATTTCAAAAGCTGAAGGCATCGAAGTCGAAGCCGAAGCCATTGCATCGATTGCACGACTTGCCAATGGTGGGATGCGGGATGCGCAGTCGATTCTCGATCAAATGATTTCATTCTGCGGCAGTAAAATTGCCGATAGCGACGTGCTCGATGTGTATGGCTTAGTTTCAGGCGAGCGTATTGCCGAACTCGCTAAAGCGCTCGGTTCGCTTAATTATCCCGCGATCATTGCTGCGGTCGATATCTATGCTGAAGAAGGGCGCGATTTATTCCGCATTTTGCAAGATCTCGAGGTGTATGTCCGTGAAGCGTTGTTGGATGCGATTCAGAACCGTGGTTCCAGCGATAAACTTGGCGTCGCGCTGACGACCGAGTCGATTATGCGCATGCTCGATGCCTTGAACCGTGGCGAAGCATCAGTGCAACGCGGACTGTCGGAAAAAGTTAATTTTGAGGTGGTGCTATTAAAAGCTGCCGAAGAGTCTCGTTCGCGTGCGATCGACAGCTTGATCAAACAATTAGCAGGTGCAGGGGCGACGCTGCCCGAAAAAAAAAAGCCCTAGTTCCAACAACGCCTGAAGCGATCGAGGTCGAAGCGACGCTGGTTGTAGATGCACCAGCGAAAGTGGCACTCGATGCGCCGGATAGTGTGGTCGATGCCTTGCTCAATGTGGAGCTGCCGGAGGTGGATCCCGAACTTGCTGCACAGTATGCGGCAGCTGATTTGAGAGCCGAAGAAGCGGCAGGCGAATTTTCAACAGACAAGAAGGCCGCACCAGCAGTTATTCACTCCGGTGAGCCGCTTATGGCTCTGGTCGACGCGACAGAGCGACTGGGGCCGAAGGTGATGGCTGCATTGGCAGATAAATTTAACGGTAGCCTGACGGATATTCGCTACTCGGATGAGGACGACATGCTTTTTTAGAGCAGGGAGAATTGATGGTTTCCGTAGCGAGCGGGTTTACCCCGCGATCCTCGTCAGTAACTGGCTGGACGTAGGTCTGCCAGATATGGCGTCGCAATGCCTGTATAACTTCTTACTGCCAATCTCACTCCGTGCAACGCACGGCGCGCTTGCACTTCGAGGGAATAAGCTCACCATGATAGGTATCTCATGTTCACTATGATCCCTTCGCGCCGTTCCTTTTTCTCAATCACAGTCCTGCTGTCGCTCATTGTCGGCAGCGTCCTCATTACATTTGCTATGGCTGAAAAACCAACTTCCCAAAAATCGACCGATGTCAACGTAAGCGAGTGTGCCAGCGCCTGTGGCTTACCTTCACATGTGGATCTCGATGGTGATCGCTTTCCCGTCCTACGCACTGATGCCGAATGGAAAGAACGTCTCACCGACATCCAATACGAGGTCGCGCGCAAGCAAGGCACCGAGCGTCCCTTTGCTAATCCATATCACGACAATAAGAAGACTGGGCTGTATCGCTGTGTTGGCTGTGATACGCCACTGTTCAGTAGCACCACTAAGTTTAATTCCGGAACAGGCTGGCCGAGTTTCTCTATGCCAATCGATAAGCGCACATTGGGTGAAACGCGCGACGTGAGCTATGGGATGACTCGGATCGAAGTACATTGCGCTGTCTGCGGTTCGCATCAGGGGCACGTATTTTCAGATGGTCCAGAGCCGACCGGACTGCGTTACTGCATCAATTCAGCATCATTGAATTTTGAAGTCGCTGAGTCTACCGAAGCGATTAAAAAGCTAGTCGAAGCGTGGTATCTGGATGCGAAGTAGTATCGTGGATTTTAGAAGGAAGGACACTCTTGTCTATTTACAGTGGGTACTTTTTATGTGCTTCTACCTAAGCTGATTTGAACAAGCTGTCTCATTTCCTATTTCAGTTTTTGGTAAATCAGTGTGAATAGTTTGGTGCGTCCGTCTGTTACTACCGATCTCGAAAAGTCGTGTGGTGTCGAAAATATTCGCTGTTCGCCAGTCATCCTTGGTTTATCATAGTCATGGGCCTTGGTAGTGCCGCTGTGCTGCTCGAGCAAAGATGGTCGCTGCAGATCGAGTGCGGCGGTTTATTTGAATTTGTGTCGTGCTCAGAGCGCATCGCGGCGTTTATCAAGGACTACGAATTGATCGCTTTGATGACGAAGGCGCTAAGGTTTAGTTACATCGACTTCGTCGCGCGGTGCTTTAGCAAGAGTCCGTATTGTTTACTTAGGAGCACTGAACTTTTGCTCAAGCAACCACAACAGGTATATACTGGATGCTAAGATGAAAACTCGATTAACCTAAATACGAAACAATTAACGTTGTAGGCTTTGGAACCCTAATTCACCTAGCAAAGACTGCGCCGCTGAGAGCGGGGAGTTGTTTGTTGGATGCGCGGCTATCGGTGGCGTAGACGAGTCTCAAGCCGTCAAGGTTATCGCTGCTGAATGTCGCTTCGCTGTCACCTCGGTTGAGAATGATCACGAGGCGCTCATCATTTAAGCTGCGTTCGAAGGCGAAGACATGCGAACCATTGCCTGTGTCGAGCACTTTGAAATCGCCGCGACGTAGGGCGCCGTATTTGTGGCGTAGTCCGAGAGTGCTTTGGTAGGTGTCGCGTATTTCAGTATCGATTCGAGCCCACGCGGTGGGCATACGGTCTTCGGGGTCATCGGCACCCCACATGCCGATTTCGGTACCGTAGTAAATCATTGGTGCGCCGACGTAGGTGGCTTGAAAAAGAGCGAGCATTTTCCAAATTCGTCGGCCATTGGTGTCGGGTGCAGACTTGTTGTAGCCGTGCGTGCGAGCGTTGACTCGTTCGCCGTCGTCGTAATCGAACCAATCGTCGTTCTTGTATTCTGCAAAACTGTCGCGGTTGGCAATCGCGGAGGCCACGCGCTGCGTATCGTGTGAATCGATCAGATTTTGCAAGATGTGCTGGGTGTCGGCTGTATGTGATTGGAGCTCTGCTTTGAGGCGCTGTGCAAATTCACTGCTATTGATTTTAGCATCGATCAACCAGCCTTTGACGGGGATGGCAAAGCCACTATAATTCATCGCGGAATTAAAATGTGCGTCTCGCAGGAAGTCGGCTGAACTGCCCCAAATCTCAGCGGATGTAAATACCTCTGGATTTATCTCGCGGATGAAAGTATGCCACTCTTGCCAAAAGCCGTGCGGTACTTCTTCTGCTACGTCGAGACGCCAGCCGTCGATGCCGTCTGACGCATCGCCGTCGTCGTTGGGATCCATCCACCGCTTGCTGGCATTGAATATATAGCGCTTCGGGCCAGGAGCCAAATTTTGCCCAGATGGGTCGTTGGCAAACTCTGGCAAGCTGCTGAATCCGTACCAACCATTGTAGTCGAATTCATTACGTGCCGTGCGAGGATCATCGAAGGTAGTGATGTCATACCAACGTGCATAGCGAGACTTTTGAAATTTACTGCGAATGTCGGCAAAGGCGAAGAAGTCGCGTCCGGTATGGTTCCACACGCCGTCGATGATCACGCGGATGTCACGCGCCTTGGCTTCTTTAAGTAGTTCGAGAAACAGTTTGTCGGCGGCTGTCCATTGCCAGGAGCGCGGACTGCTGGTCTCTTTCGCGATGAGTGCGAGGTCGCCTTGTGGATCGGGGCCGAAGTGGGGGTCGATATGGTGAAAGCTGTTGCCGTCGTATTTATGCAGGGAGTCGGCATAGAAGATCGGGTTAAAATAAATACCGTTAATGCCAAGCTTCTTGAGTGTATCGAGCTTATCGATCACGCCTTGGAGGTCACCACCGTAGCGACGATTTTGCAGCGTATCGTGGAAGTGTGGGCTGACTTGCTGTTCCCATTCAGCGCGCTGGTTCCAGTCAGTATCCCAATCCGTTACTTGCCATGAGTGAGGCACTTTCTGCGGCTCGCTCAGTGAGGCGCGTGTGGGATCGTTACTGGGATCACCGTTGGCGAAACGCTCAGGGAAGATTTGATACCAGACGATGTCCTTCGCCCAATCAGGGGCATGTACCGCGTAAGTGGTGCTGGTTAGGAGGATTGAAACGACGACTATAGAAAAATGTATTTTAGCCACGGTGGGACGTAATGAGCACGAATGGTTTTATTGAGGCAATGGTTGTTTCACTATTTAATTACTCTACAATAACCCGATAGAATTTATGCATCAATGTGACCGGATTGATCGGGCTTGGATCGCTCCATGTCATGATACTTCCTGTGCCTGATATTCCCGTTCCAGTTGGTTCCTGAAACCAAGAAATGGAAGAGAGCATTTGGCTGGATTGCACGCCATAAGTAATGCCTAACACACTTGCCCATGAGAGGGTGAATTGATCGGTTGCGTTGACGACGCTCTCCACTACTTGAAGATTCGAGTTGTTGTCTCGCGGGTTTGTGCCAGCTGTTTTTTCATCGGCATTGTTTTTACCGTCTTGGTCTTCGTCTCCGTCAGAGGATAGCAACTTGATTGTTTGGCTCTGAGAACTAATCGGGCCTTTGTTACTGTTGTCGTGAGGATTGACTGCTCGGATTGAGACTGACACCTGATTCCCCTCAGCCGCACTTACGGTGTATTCGCTCTCTGTGGTAATGAAGGTGACGGGATCGGCACTGTTGATAATTACACTGACTTCGTAATGTGGGACGACTCCTGCGGAATCTGCCGTCAGGTCCGACCAGTCGAACGTCGCCTGGTTTCCAATTTCGTAATCATAGTTGTTGGGGATGGAAGGATTCGTCGGAGTCGTGGTGGGAGCGGTGACGTCGTAGACTTTGAGGTATTGGGCTTCGTAGGGCGCGTTTACCCATGCGTCTAAAGCCTCATTGGTGCTAGGAGTTGCGAGATTGTCAGCTGTAGTGGGCACTTTTTTGAGGCCGACAAAGACGCCAGTGTCTTGCAGTTGTGTCTTGCTGTAACCAGAATTCCATAGCCATGTATCGCGACGATTTGAATCTTGGGCAGTGTAAGCAGCGATGTTTCTAGCATTATACGTGCGACCATCTTCAAAGCCTAAGAGTGATGTAAGTTCTGTGGGTAGCTTGAAGTTGTCGCTTTGATCGTTGTTTCGGTCGAGATTGGAAAATGCGATGACGACATCAGACGTGGCTGGTGAGGCATTTGCCGTTTCGTATTTGGCGGCGGCGAAGATTTGGTTGTTAGAACCATCACCATCGAGGAACCAACGGTTCGGGCTGCGGAGCGCTGGGCTGTTGAGGCGAGCGGTTTGGATGCCGGAATAAACAGCGTAGAGCTGGTCGTTGCCCACGTCTGCGTCATTCCAGATGGGCATCATCGAATTCCAACGTTTGAAGTGGGGGATGGTTTTTCCAAAGTTGGTTTCATAATGATCATAGCCGAAGTTGTAATTGTCGCTGGCATCATCATTGCCTTTGTTATCGGTCACGATGCCAAGTTCTTGGCCTGGGAAGATGAGCGATGCGGAGTCCATCATCCCGACTGCCGAATTACGCACGAGTGCTTGCCAAGGGTCTGAGTAGCTTTCCTCGTCATGTGAGGTTGTGTTAGCGAGGACGAGTGCTTGACCGTAGGAATTGCGGCGGCCTTCGAAGATGTCTTTATAATCTTGAGCGCTGCCCGCAGATTTAAGAGGGAAGACGATATTTTCATTGAGAATTTCAAAGTGGCGACTGGAGCGGTAGGTCACTTCACCACCGTCGAGTGATTCGCTCATCATGACAAAGTTCCACTTGTGGCTGCGGGCGACGTTGATGATGTATTCCCATGCTCGCGGCGGCAGACCCTGCCCGAAGTCGCAACGTAGGCCGTCGATGCCTTTCGCATCCCATGCGTAGCGGGTGGCGTCGTCACCGTCTAAGGATGTGGAATTCCGATTCTGTCCTGCGGGGCGGGTTTGATCTAACCAAAATACGGCATACTCAGCAAAGTAGTCCCAGACGCGTCGAGTGACGTTCCATTGCTGTCCGCCTTGAGTGAAGTCGAGTGTAGTCCAGTCTGTATCTGTAGCGTCAAACCAATCGCCTTCACCTTTATAGCTGGAGCGCTCTGGTTCGGAATCATATTCGACCAGTGCATCGTAGCGGCCAAAGAATACATCCTTTACGTCGTTCCATTTGCCAAAGTCAAAGCGGTCTGGGCCAGGTGCGATGTTGGCTCCTGAAGATGCGCGGTTGCCATAGTTGCCATCCGCAGAGAAGAAGCGTGCCTCATGATTGCGGATTTCATCGGTAGGTGACCATGCGGCATCGCCATCGCGTTGGAAGAGATCGACTCCGATTTGAGCGAGTTCGACGTCGAACGCGGTGTGGTTAAACGGAGCGTCGAGCATGATGCCCACGCCCTTGGTGTCGGCTGCTGCGGCAAAGTCTTGGAATGCGATCATCGCAGTGGCTCGATTGGCGTCTAGCGAGACATTACCATCATAGTTGGTACTCATCAGCTCGTTGACTGCGAAGAAATTTTTCACGGCGTAGGGGCTGCCTGGATCGTAAAGTGCACTGCCGCTACCATAGCCATCGACTGGTTCGCGTCCATCCACACCATTGGGATGAATCGGTTGGAACCAGAGCCAGTTCATGCCGAGGCCCTTGAGGTAGTCGAGATTCCATCGGCTGCCTGTATAGTTGCCGCCACCATCGGTGTAATTGTGCGGTGCGTTTGTGCCGTCGTGTAGATCTTCCAGCGTGGAACGCGTCGCAAATGTATCACCATCGGCTTCGACGTTGAAGACATTCATTACGTAGAGCTGCACGTTGCGGGAATCTACGGGAGCAACGACAACAGCGTGGTCGCGCAAACCATACCAGATCCAGTTGTTTGGATCGTTGCTGTTTTCTGCAATTGAATCGGATGTTTTGAAGCGTGCACTTAGACGATAAGCACCAGTCATGGATGCTGGAATGGTGAGCTCCCAAATACTGTTGGCATCGGCATCGGTCATATTGATCGGTGCGTAGTAATGACCAGTGCTCGTGTCTGTGTCTGCGGCAGAGTCCGTAATGGTCGTGCCGTTGATTCCTACGATGCCGTCGGGATAGCCGTCACTATTTTTATCGTTCCGAGCCAGATCGCGACGGTTCAGGTTGGTAAAGACTTCGACGTCGGTGATGTTGCTGAAGCTTGTGAGATTCCACAGCACTTCGATATCGGCGGTGGTGCCAGCAATTTCATCAATGAAGACGTGTGATGTCGAATATTCGGCGCTTCGAAAGTTATAGCCAGGTGCACGCACTTCTAAATAGCCAACCGCATGGGCAAGACTGGCTGTCGCTAGTAAGAGTGCTAAGGTGCTTAGTTTGGCTTTCATGCTGAGAAGCTATGGTCGGGTGATTTCGATCTTGTAGAAACGATTATCAATGGTGGTTGGATCTGGAGTGGTTTCGGTGCCGTCGTCGGTGAAGACGTGGGCGGTGTTGTCCTCGCTGATACTGAAGCTGCTGCCAGCGGTCTGCCAAGTCTGTGTGAGATCATCGACATACCAGACACGGTAGCTGCGGCCTGCGAGAACGGGGAAGGTCACAGTGAACCCACCGCTGCCGTCGCCTTCAATCAGACCTTGCGGTAGACAGTTGAACTCTGCTGAGTCGGGGTCGAGCCCGAGGACGAATTCTTCGTAGTTGGTGTAAGGGTCGCCGTCGGTGTTGCCCGCGCTGCCGTCGTGGCCGGTGCCAAGATCGGGATTGAGGCCGTTGTCACGCTCCCACCAGTTCGGCAGGGTGTCGCCATCGTTGTCGGTGGCGCTGGTTTCGAGCATGAGGCTGGCGGTGAAGTTGTTTTGACCGATCTTGTTGGAGAACTCGATTTGCTGGGTGAGTGCTTGGTTGCGCATGTTGAGGGCATCCCACTCGGTGGTGCCAGGCTCATCATCGACCGCGCTGCTGTTTACCTCTGTATTGACGTCGTAGCTGAGGGCGACGCTGACGGGCTCGACGCCACCGCGATTGAGCAGGTGCACGCGCGGTGTCGGGAATTCATCGACCAGTGGATCGAGGTCGTATTGGCCGCGGCTGATCAAGTTCCACAGGTTGGGGGAGAGACCGTTGCGCACGTAGAGTCGATTGACGTCGCCGCTCAGTGCATAGGCGGCTTGCAATTCGGGCTTCAAATTATCGAGCGTAATGGTTTTAACGATGTGTCCGCCTGGTGCGGTAAATGTCCAGCCAGTGCCACTACCACTAGCAGCGACTGCGTAGAGACTGTTGACGTATTGTGTGCTGCCGTTGGCTGACCAGTCCTTAAACGCAGAGGTGCGGCGTGCGCCGATCTGACTGCCATCGACGTTGGTGGTGCCTTCGTCCTCGGTTTCGCCGCCAGCATAAGTTGGCTGTGTGCCGATGATTTGATAGACTGCGCCGCTTTGTGCATTGCGGGCAAAGGCTGCGACGCAGCGTCCACCGATGGCTTCGAGCACTGCAAAGGAAGATGCATTGTAGAGCAGGTATTCGTCCTCTCCGTCGAGGTCGATGTCCTCGGCACTTGCGATTGCCACTGCTGGAGCTGCTGCGGCCCATGTGTCGACTCGCTTGTAGAGCGCGGCAAAGCGCATTTGCGATTGAGCGCGCTTGGAGAAGTCGGCGAGGTTGTTGAAGTCCGTGTCTGGATAGATATAAGCGCCGGTGCTGAATTTGCTCAGGTCGTTGTTTTGCTGATTGTGGAAGGCGGTGACAAACATCGCAGCGTGGGCAGCGGTGCGTCCGAGTTGTGCAGTGTCGTTGCTGCCGATGGCATCGACTTCAGTCCACGTGTCGTCGGCAATGCCGTTGAAGCCCACTTCGCCAAATGTATCCGGTAAGTTGATACCGCTGCGCACCTCAAAGGTTTTACCAGCGAGGCCTTCTTCACGGCTACCTTGGCCGTCATACCAGTTGGCGTAATTCTCTTGAGTGGCGTGGTCGATGAAGTCCTTCGCAGTCGTCACGAGGCTTTGCCCTGTGCCGCGGTCGATTGTGCCCCAGGTGTCTCCTAAGCCGTCGGCGGGTTGTGAGAGATCCACTTGACCGGTTGCGACGTCTTCGAGTGTGACGAGCTCGATCCACGGGCGGTTGGCGAGCCAACGTAGGTTGAGATCGTAGGCGTCGGCGTTGGTGCCGGTGCGGAAGTCTTCCCAGTCGTTGAGGAGGCAGAGCACTTGGTCGGCAGTGCCACTGCGTGCGCGACGGCTGAGCAGCTCGCGAAGGGAGAGATTGAGCCCGCTGTCTTCGTTGAGAAAGCGGAAGGTGCTGGCGAAGTCATGAATCGGGAAGAGCTCGATGCCATTGACTTCGTTGATGCGGTAGCCTGATTCGCCGAGCGCATTGGTGCGGCCGAACCATTTGAAGTAGTGGCGCATCTGATCAACCACGGTGTGGGTGAATCCCATCGAGTTGATCGTTGCAAGCACGCCGTCGTCGACGACGCGTTCGGCTGGCCAGAAGATCGTTTTTGAGGGGGCGGAACTATAGATTTCGGTGAGCACGGTATCCGCCAGATCGACGCTGTCTTGTGTGAATGCGGTGGTGGCAAACGGCACGACTTGGTCGGCAAAGGTAGTGCCGAACAGCATCGCATCGCCGGACACGAGCAGGCCGCTGATTCGGGCGTTTAGGGTCGGGCCGTCGCGGTAGGCTTTACCAACAGCAGGATCGGCGACTGCCCATTGCAGCGCAGAGGCGAGGGTCGGCGTGATGTGCAGGTTGACGGCGGCATTGAAGGCATCGTGCGCATCGACCATGCGGAAGTAGCCTGCGCCGGCATCGTCGTTGATACGGTCGTGCATTTCATTGGCCGAGCGGATTGGCTGGTTGCCGTGCGTGATAAGCGCGATCTTTGCGCGCTTGCCACGATCGTTGTCACCAGTGCGGCTGAACCAACTGTAGAGAATACTTTTATCGCCGCCGAGGTTACTTTGATCCTTGTAGTAAGAAGAGGCGATGAAGTCGTTGCGGATCGAGTCACGTACGTCACTGCGTCCACCGATGTCGCCAGCACCTGGGCCGGAGTTGTCGATGCCGTCGCGTGTGGTGTAGACTTGGAAGTTGAGGTTGTCGGCTGTCCCATTCCAACCAGCGTCGATCAGTGCCTGACGGCTGATCGATGCTTCCAGGGAGTCGAGTTCGGAATTGAAGTAAGCTTGGCCGAAGCCGTTGGCATCGGCTTGTGTGCGTCGCACGACGCCCTTGGCAAAGAGATCTTCGCCGATGGCGGTGGTATTGTCGCCAGAGTCGGTGTCGAGATAGACGGCACCATTGTCCGCTGAATAAATCGCGACGACCGCTTCCCACAGCATGTTGGTGCGTGTGTCGACTTCTTCGGGTAGGGCGGACTCACCCACGGCTGTGTTGCCAGTATCGATCACGATGTAGGCATCGAGATTACCTTCTTCGGCAAAGGCTTGGAGGTCGTGGAAGTCAAAGCGGAAGTAGACTTTACCGTCGGCACCACCATCACGGAAGTAGAACGCTACGATGTCGCGCGATTCATCGAAACCGTCGTAGGCTTTGTAGATGTCGGAGCCTTGGTTATTGGTGCCATTGCCATCGTATTCGTCGAGAGCCAGCAAGTCGTCAATTGTCCAGTCGGTGAATTCGTTTAGGTTCACAACGTTACCCACAGTATCGTCCTCGCCTGGGCCAATGATGATCGAATTGGCTAGAGGTGGCGGCACGTTGTCGTCTTCAAGTGGACGTGTGCCGTTGGCGAGTTCGGTGACGTTGTCAAAGCCATCACCGTCAGGGTCGCCGGTGCCGCCTTGATCGGGATCGCCATCTGCGGCGGTTGCAGTGCGGAGGCTATCGACGCCGTCGTCGAGTGGGTCGAGCCCGTTGTCTTTCTCCCAACCATCTGGGAGGCCGTCGCCGTCGGTGTCACGGTTGAGCGGGTCGGTTTCGGACCATGCTTCGCCTGCGTCGTAGTTGCGGTCGGCATTGGTGTCGCCTTCGATGACGCCGTCAAAGTTGGTATCTTCGCCGTAACCATCACTGGCACCATCGGTGTCGCTGTCGGGATTGTTTGGATCGGTTTCGAGCCATGTGTCAGCCGAATCGAGGATGCCGTCGGGCCAGTCACGCGCGAGCCATGGATTAAAGGTTGGATCGATACTGGCTCCGTCGCCGTCCACCCAACCATTGCAGTTGGCGTCTTCCACGCCGTCCATGATGCCGTCGTTGTCGGTGTCAGGATCGGTGGGGTCGGTGACTGTGCCAGCGGCTTGGCGTGTGCGGTCACCGCCTAGGCTGATGCTGTCGACGTTGGGAACGCTGCCATAGTTATCAACGGTATTGTAGAAAGGAGGGTCGAGGTCGGCGATGAAGTTCGGGAATCCGTCACCGTTCGTATCGGTGGTGAGGATCGTGCCGAATGCGTAGATACTGTTTGTGTCGGTATCGGTGAATGGCTCGCTGAGCTCACCTGCGTCGTGGGCGCCGTTATTGTTGTCGTCGTTCCAATCAAATACAGTGTTGCCTGCACCTATAGCAGGGGTGAGGACATCACTGTCGTGGTCATAGCCAGTGTCGGTGAACGCCTCACCGATTTGCGTGGCATTACGCCAGCCGACTTCTAGCCCATCGGGCAGCCCGTCGCCATCAGTATCTGGTGAGAATGGGTTGGAGCTGCCATACGCGTAGTAGGTGTGTATGTCACCGTTGGTCCATTGATCAGATGTAACGATGGGTAATTTCTGGGCGGTGTTCTCGTCGTTGTCGAGGAGGCCGTCGTCATCGTCATCGGTATCCGCATCGCTTTCGGCGACGAGTTCGCGGAAGAGGACGGTGGTATTGCGATCAGCGGTATTGTTACCGCCAGGTGAGGTGACGGTTGCGGTGAATCGGTAACTGCCTGCTGCGATGTCGGACCAGAGGAAATTCCAGAATCGGCTGCTGCCTTCCTCGAAGGTCGGTGGGGTGGCGGGAGTAATGGAGGAGCCTCTCAGGTTAACGAAGTTGAGCGTCACATTGGTAGCATCGAGATTGGTTGCGACTTGAATGGTAAACTGCCGATCAGTTGCGATGGGGTTGGGGATGTCTGGAAGGATGATTTCGTAAGGACGCCCATCGGAGCCGAGTTCAGGTGGATTGATAATCAACACGCGTGGCGTCGTGACTGGCAGGGCGCGAACGATCCGGCTGGACTCAAAATCTGTTCCTAAAGGACGGTCATGTGTCACGGTGATCTTATGATCGTAACTCGGTAGATCGTTGTAAAGATTGGGTAGCTGGAAGGCGAGTGCATGGTAGTCACTCGTTTCATTGTAGATAATTGAGTAGTCATCGCGACTTTGTGAATCGCCGAGGTTACCTTGCTCGGAAGAGCCGATACGTATGAGGAAACGATCCTTTAATTGCGATTCGCTCAGACCATCGGCCAGTGGTTTGGTGAAGTAAACCTTCATGACGTAGCTGTCATCGACGATTTGACCATCTGAGGCTGGGAAGGCGATGAAGACACGCTCGTCAGGGCCGTCGACAGCTACATTGCGGACAAGGGTAGTGTAGTGACCATTGCTGTCGCTTAGAGCGAAATCCTGATACGCAGCGGAGGAGAGCTCGCGCAGGCGCACCTTGATGACTGCCGTTCCATCTCCTATATTGGAGGCGGGGATGTTGCTGTAGTCGAGGCGCCATTCTTTGCGATAGCTGGGGTCTGAGGGTGTGATGTTCAAACTGGCGGTGAGCTCGCTGGCGAGCACCCAGTTCTCAGTCAGGTTGTTATCCCAAGTTCCGTTTTCGTTGAGGTCTTCATAGGCCTCGCCCTCATCGTATATGCTATCTTGGTCTGTATCTGTGAAAGGTTCGAAGCCGACACCATTACCATTGCTGACGCCAGTTTCCATGTCGTCATTGGATGTATCCGCATCTTCGATACGATACCAAACTTCTTCGACGGTAGCGTCGGTGCGCACGACTACGCCGTAGTTGGAGCCGCTGACGGTGTCGCCGTTGTTTTCGGGATAGCGAATCTCACCCTGAGGGCGTTCCGTATCATAGTAGAAGGTTTGCTTAAAGGTGTTGTAGATCGAGGCTTTACCATTTCGATCCAAGAAGGCACGGGCGGCAATCATGTGCATGCCTTCTTCGAGTCCAGTTTCGGAGACGCCATAGTCATTGTGTGGGCGCACGGTGACGGTGGTGAGGTCGCGCTCGCCGGTTTGGAACGTAGTCATCATCTCCGTCTTCAGAGCTACTTCAGGCGCCCCGCTCGGGAATACGCTGGCCGCTCCGGTCTTATAAACGCCGATCTTGTATTTGAGTGTGCCCGCAGGTGTGGGGTCGATCTCAGCGCGCCACCAGTTGTCACCACCTGCAGTGTTTGGGATGGTGTAGTGTGCTTCGGCTACTTGAGTCGTGCCTTGACCTTGGCTAGATAAACCTCCCGGATTGGTACCGTCGGTGGTGTAATAAACATAGGCTAAGAAGTCCGCTCCGACACTGTTGGTCTTGACCCAAATGATGGTGGATGCGCCAGTCCGATCGAGCTGAGTCGCAGTGGCCAAGGCACCGTCTTGGGGCAGCCAGCCTTCAAAGTCTGCCGATGGGTTGTGAAACGCAAATGTGGCCGCAGAGGCTCCCTGTGGGTTACTGCCGTTGCCGTTTACTGTGGCGCCTCCGGCGATATACGTCTCCGCGCCTTCGGAGCCGAAAGTGCAACGTGTGACGTCGGTTGCGGCGAATTTTTCGGGACCAACACGATCTATGAAAGTGGGTTGCTCGTAGCCGAGGAATGAGTCAGTTGCCAAGGCCGGGGGATTGTCACGTGGGTCGCCACCGGAATGGTCGATATCGTTGAGATCAATGCCGCCATCGAGTCTAAGTAAAACGTTTTCGGCAGAGCCATCGACGCGGGCGATGAAGCGCACTTTGGTGCCGTTCGTAATGCGGGGCACGGTTGCGGTGTAGGCATAGTCATCGTTTTCTAGGTTGCTGATGATCGGTTGGTTCTCAGGTGGCAGCGTGTCGCCGTGGAAGTCCGCATCTCCATTGGGGCCGTCGCGGCGGAGCACATCCACAGTGCCGGCTTCAATACCATCTTGATAAATTGTAAGCGGGCGGCCACCAGTCCTGGCCCAAGGCGCAGACGGGTCGGGGTTTTTCCAGCCGAACACGAAGTAGCCGCCTACAGGAATTACAGTGGAGCCGTTTTCGATCTCCCATGCGTATTTGTAAAAGCCCTGACTATAATCGGAGTAGTTGTAGAGGTAATCACCGGGGAGATAGCTGGAGTCAAAGCTGCGACCATGGCCAGTCGAGTAATCGTCATTGAGCATGAATAGCATGGTCACGCCATCCGCGTCGGTCATATTGCCGTTTTCGCGTTTGTCCATACGCTCGTAAATGATGACGTCGGCGTCGGAGTATTTGCCGAGCTGGTACCCGCGAGCAAATTGCTCGTGGATGTAAAGGATGTTGGGCACGCGACGGTCATCCCATTGCCCAAGGAAGGAGGTGTTCGCATGGCGAGGGAAGGCACCGCCGGATTCGCCGAGCGTTTCGGCTTGATAATTGCCGTCAGTATAGAGCAATCCCAGGCCGGCACGGGTAAAATACATAGCGTGCTGTAGTTCGCGACGGGAGGCATAGTCGTTGTCATGGCTCTGCGCGTGCATCACCGTGAGTGCGGGGTCGAAGCCGCCAGCACCGGAGCTATCAAATCCATTGAGTCCATTCCAAGGGCTACCGAGGCGGTCGTTGAATTGCTGGCGCAATGGATTATCCACCAGTCGCATGCCCGCATCAAAGAAGGGGCCGTAGCCGGGCGGTTCACCAAGGTGTTCACCAAAGAGCATGGCATCGTCGCGCGGAGCTTCGGTGTTGAACACGGAGTCGCGGTGGTTGCCGTCGCTGAAGCCACGGGTGATATTGAACTGTTCCTGCACTTGGCCGAGATAGCCATAGGAATTGCTGTCTTTATCCTCGCCGAAGGTCGCGCCGAAAAAGTCAGCTTGAGCATGTTTCACCGCATCGAGTCGGAGGCCATCGGCATTGGTGCGATCCATCAGCCAGCGGGCGGCTCGGTTGAGATAGTCTTGCACATATTCTTCATAGACGGAGGCATTCGCCTGTATGTAAAGTTGCGCACGGATGAAAATATCGCTGTCGTTCGGAGTTGAATTGCCCTCCGTGATGAGCAATGTCTCAGCGATATCGAGCAGTCCACCGAAGCCGACATAGTTATAGTTCTTGTCGTAATAATATTGCTCCGGGCGATCGAGATCGCGGATGATTTTGATCTTCGGAAAGGTATCACCTTCGTTCGGGCCAAAGTTATAGTTGGTGGTGCCCGGTTCTTGGGCGATGTCGATCAGGTCGGCGAGGCCGAGGTTTTGCACCTGCCAAGCGCTGTTCCAGTCGCGGGTGTTGTCCCATTTACGGTAGAAGCCTTCTTGAGTTGTCTTGAGGTGGAAGTCCTCTGGCACGAGGCCGGGGTAAACATCGATCGGGGTGTCTTCGTTATAGCCAGGTATGTCGAAGGCTCGGTGGTTCATGATGTTATCAAAGTAGATGCGGATGCCGAAGCGGTGTGCCACCCGCACCAGTTCGAGGAGTTCAGCCTCCGTGCCGTAGCGGGTGCGAACGGTATTACGCTGATCTTTACTGCCGAGATCGAATGGATCCCAGAGGTCGTAACCGACCGAGAGCCCACCGCTGCCCTTGGTTGGGGGGGGGAGCCAGAGAGACGAATAGCCTGCCTCAGCGAGCTCGGGCATCTTACGGGTGATCTCTGCCCAGTCCGTATTGAAATACTGGAGCATCGCCTCGCCATAGCTGGTTCGACTAATCAAGCAGAATAGTACGAGCAGGAAGGCATTGGCGCGGCAAGTCAGTCGATTAGTTAAGTGAGGCATGAGTCAAGAAAACCTAATTGAATATAGATCAATTCGGGATTTTATAAAGCATATTGAGCCTGTTTCATTACGAGGGGAATGACTTGCATAATTCAACAGTTTAACCGTGTGGAGCGATCACCGTCGAACAAGTCTCGGCACTTGCGATCTTTTGTATCTGCCAGTTGGAGAGATTCGAGGTGTGCACAGTGCTAAGTTCATTATATCTGAGTTTATTCAACTGTCGACAAGTGTCAGCCGTTACTCCTTACTAGAATATGATTCAACTGTTTAATTTATGTCCAACACCCCCGAAAGACGCCCCAATATGCAACAGATCGCGGATGCCGCGGGTGTGAGTAAATCGGCAGTTTCTTTGGCTCTGCGCAACGATCCACGTATTCCGGAGGCGACCCGTATGCGCATCCAGCAGTTCGCGAATGAAATGGGTTACCGTCGCAATCCGGTCGTGGATTCGCTGATGACGCAGTTGCGCGCTGGGCGTCAGCCGACCTTTCAGGCCAATCTCGCGTTGATCAATTGTTCGCCGCTCAAAGATCTCAACCAGAATCACACGTTTAAGCGTTTACGTGACGGTGTCTTACTCCGAGGGGAGCAGCTCGGCTATGGAATCGAAGAGTTTTGGTTACAGCAGCCAGATATGCGCCCCGAACGTCTGAAGCAGATCGTTGAGACCCGTGGTATTCGTGGGCTGGTTCTAATTGCTGCGCTAGATCTGGATACGATCCACGCCAGTTACTCCAAGTTTTGGTATGACTTTGCCTGTTCGGTGATCGGTGTAACGCATTTGAACAACCAACTAAATTGTTCTTCGAATGATCAATATTTGACTGCGCGTCGAGCGACTCAAAAAGTGCTGGAGATGGGGTATAAGCGTCCACTGCTGGTATTACCTAAAAAGGATGATGCACTGTTGGATGAAAAGTTTAGCGCGGGCTTTTACAGTGCATGCCGGCAGTTGTCACAGCAGGATCAATTGGAGCTGTTAGCTTTGGAGACGGGAGATATTGCTTCCGCGGTGGCTGCGATCCGCAAGCAGCAGCCCGATGTTGTGCTGACTAACAAGCTGGAACTCTATGACGCGCTGGTTGAAGATGGTCTGAAGATCCCTAAAGAACTAGGGCTGGTGCACTTAGATTGGCACGTCGGCATCCCGCAACTAGCCGGCATGCGTCAGAATAATCGTGAAGTCGGCAGCGCCGGCGTCGATTTGGTGGTCGGCCAATTGCAAAAGAATGAGTTTGGTGTACAAGAGCACCCTAAGATGGTGCAGATCGAAAGCATATGGGTCGATGGGCCGAGTTTGAAGTCCTAGTGATACTGTGAGGTAATCTAATTGGTGACTTTAGGCAGTTCAAAAAGGAAGTTCGCCAGAGGCGTATTGTAGACCACCTTGTGAATTACTATTTTACCAATTTCTCCAGTGATTTCGTCTGTAAGGGTCAGCTCCTTGGGTTGGATGAACGGCGTCGTTTTTTTTTGAAAACTGATGTATCGTATGCTACGAATTAAATGTGCTTCGCCATCTGTAATTTCGGAAAGTTGTAGAGCTTTGGGGGTGCATTTTCCCGTATTTAGATTAGGCTTTTCGCTTTGAGTGTATTCGATTGAGTAGCCTTCGAATATGGGGCTACTCAGATCAAAACCATTTCTATCCTTGAAGTGGAATTCTGGGTTGAGTGCCAAAAGATCCAGTAGGTTTTCCGCGGCATTTTTGCCTTCTAGTTGCCGAACGGACTCTTGTCCGTTGATGGAGTTTTTGGTCCACAGTTGCTCCTGATTGTGGATAATATGGGCTCTTGTCAGGTGGTTCTTGCCCCGAATGGTAGCCCTAAGTTTGTTTTGTCCTTTAGTTATGAGTGTTAAATTCAAGTTGGTTTCACCCATCGACATATTTCCATGTAGGCGGATACTTTCGGTATTCGTGTGGATTTGAGCGTGGGCGTTGATTGCGCCCAACGCAAATATGCCGATGCAGATCAAGCGATGGATGGATAGATACATTCGACGAGTGATGCTCTTGTTCAGAGCCTGCATGATGATACAAAAAAGCCGTTGATGTTAAAATCAACGGCTTTTTGAAATAAGTTTAGCTTTAGTTACGCTGACGACGACGCAGCGCGACGAAAGTCATACCGAATAGTCCCGCGATCAGTGCACAGGTGCCTGGCTCGGGAACAACTGTGAAGTTAGCAGTGAAGTTGGAGTCACCGTTGTTTTCGGCGTGAGTGCCGCTTCCGCCGCCTCCGCCAGTGTAAGTAAAAGGAGCTTCGTACATCACCGCGATAGTGTGGTTACCACTTGATAGGCCACTAAGCAGATCGACACTACTTTCTTCTGAATACCAGCGCTGATCGCCGCCAGAGCCATTAACGTTGTCTTCATTGAATCCGAGTGTAATTTCAGTGAATGCAGCGCCATTGATGCTATAAAATACTGAAGCACCTGAAATGTTGTCTGTGTCATTCTTGTACGTTAGAACACTGCCGCCGTTGAGAACCAGGCTGTCGGATGTAGTCGTGTCGAATGTGCCTAAATTGAATCCGTTGAATCCAACAGTGTTGAGTGTTGGGGTGAAGCCGTTTGGAGCGTGACGAGCGTCACCCAATAATGTGGATTCGTAAAGGGTGCTTGTGCCATTGTTTGAAATGACGACGCCTGTTCCAAATATACCGGACGCAGCAGATAGAGACGAAACAGCAATTGCTGCTGCTCCAAGGATTAAGGTAATCTTTTTCATAAATGTGTCTGAGGCTAATTTAAGAGGCTAATAAAAATTTGTAATAATGCTATGTCACACGAATTTTTCACTTTTGGAAAACTTTTTTGAATTCAACAGTTTAACGGCTTCTAGGTGCTAGCCCGTTTCTTAGCAACTCAGTGGTTGCGTTGCACTTACTCTTCTACCCGAGAGTGTGAGTGTGATCGCCGCCAGACCGGCAAAAAGAGCATAAGCGCTAGGTTCTGGGACTTCCGAGACTGACAGGCTGTTGACATAGAGATTGTTTTGAGCGTCTCCATTGTCTGTGGCACTTACATAAAACTCGAAATTATTGATTTCGATCGTCTGCGCCGCTATGCCAGCGACGCTGCCACTGAACAACATGCCCTGCGTCCCTTCCGCGGAAGTGCGGCTAATTTGGTAATTTAAGGAATTCGCTGAGGTGATTAAAATGGTTACATCAATCAGAGAAGTGCCGCCATACTCATAAATCGCAATATTTGAGCTGTCGGTGTAATTGCCTCCCACGTTGATGCGTGCGCCCGTGCCGATATCGAATCCAAAGACAGTGTCGCCGTAATGACGTATGTTGAAGCCTTTATTACCGTTGTCGTAGTTCAGTGCGAGTTGAAAGGTGAACTGGTCGTTCGTGCTCAACGTTGAATCGAACGAGCGGATCGCTGTAGAGAACGCATTGACTGTAGAGGTAACGTCTTGGTTCGCATACATTCCAAAGGACTGACCTGTTGTGTTAATGTCGCCTGCACCTGAATTTACAGTTGAATCACCTAAGAAATTTCCTGCAAAGACACTGACGGCTCCAGCTTCGACGCTGCCATTGTTGTCATTTAAACTCCATGCGGCAAAGCCAGTTCCTTGGTTGTCGGTATCATTCCAAGTGGCGTAGTTACTCGCATCATCAGATGCGGTGAGAGCAAAGGCAGTGCTTGCTGTGGTTCCGAAGAAAAGGGCGGAATTTAAGTATTTCATAAGTTCGGAAAGTATTGGGCGATTTCCATATAAGGTGACTTATTATTTAGTCTCAAAGAGGGCTTCTTTCAACAGTTGAATCACGCATATCGGCCATCGGTTGTCGGAGCCTCGCCATACTCGGGGTTCGGTAGATGCCTAACTATTCACTACATATTTATTACAGTTTGCATCGTTTGTTCTATTCTAATGGCCACGTCAAGGAAGCCACCGACTTTACATCCTCATCGCTCAATAAAACCCGAAAACTTGGCCGTCCATGCGTTTTGGGTAGCCATCCTGCGAGATCGCCTGTCGCTCGGACTGAGAGAACTCCTTGAGTTTAAAGACTGGTAGGATGGGGCGACCGTCGTCTGCTTTATCATAATTCACGCCTTTCTCTTCGATGAATAAGTAGCAACCGAATTCGCCGCCGGGGATTTCGCCGATGACGACGCTCAGCTCCGCGGCCTCACCAGGATTGAGTTTGAACCAATCGCCCTCGGTCAACTTGGGTAAATACTCCGATACGGGTGGCGCATTGTGGCTTGGCTCACGGTCTGGTGTCCATTTGCTCGGATTCGATTCGGCAAATCCAGCGGAGAGCACGGTTCGGTCTTTGACTCCGACGATCAAAATGTCGTCGGCCGTGCCAACAAATCGAAAGGTGCCACCTGAAATAGAGCGAAACTTGCCCTGATACACGGCGATCCATTGGCTGGGCTGGACGAGAGCTTCCACCCCATAGGCGCGCGGCGCTTGGTCGGCGCTCATCAGTGGAATATAAAAGTGTGTGGCGTATAGCTTCTGTGGAGCACTGAAGAACTTTCTAAATTCACTAAGACGAAAGTTGCGCATGAAGTCTTTGCCCGCATCCATCCAACCTTGTTTGGGCGGGTTTTCGCGGTAGCGGTCTTGTTTGAAATCAATAAAAGTGCCTTCGAGTGCGCCGGTGAGTGGCGAGGTATTACCAAACAGTGTGGCGAAGCCGGATTCACCCGCACCACCGCCGAGTCCGCCGCCGAGGTCGCCAGCACTGCCACGTGCTTTGATCGTGCTCTTGTTGCTGCTGGGCTTGGGCACGTCCACCTTTGGGAGATTGATTTCGGACGGCAGGTCGACGGTAATAGGTATTTGTGTGGAGATCGCGGTGCTGCGCTGCGAGCGCATCGTCTTTAATTTATATTCACGTTGCTTGGGTTGGATCGCCTCGGGTGGCATAACGACTTCGATTTCTGCTTCATCCTCTGTTAAGATGGCAAAAATCTTCCAGCTCCCGAGGCCCAAGCCCACCAGTAAGTGCAGTGCTAAGCTCGCAACTAGAATTAGTAAAAGCGGGCGCTTCAGTAAGCTATGGAAGACGGTCTGGGGGGGTTGTGGGGATTCGCTCATTTTATAATTATGCAATTTAGTGCGTTGTGCCTTGCGCGGAAACTACGAATTCGTTCAACTGTCAAACGGAGCGGGTTGTGCGCTTCGCCGTAGATTGGTTCTGATGTGTTCTTAATAAATAAGTGTTTGTGTTCTTATAAAATGTTACTCCACCGTATCTCCCTTTTTTGCGTTTGCTTAGTGGCAGCTTGTCTCGATGCGAGCGATCTTTCGATCAAACTCCCCGTGCAGTTGGATGTTGAGGATTCTTCACTATGGGTGGCTCTTGATGCCGGCCCAGGCTTCGGTTCGACGGTGGTCGAAGTCGATGCGGAGAGTCGTGTGTTTCTAGCATTCCAAGCGGATCTCATTGTAAAGTTACAAGGTGATGCGGTGGTCGAGGCTCGGCGTTATCAAAATTATCAATGGCAAGCGACTGAGGTCGATGCGTTTAAGCTGACACTGCAGAGCGATACCCTACAGCTTCAGTTAAAGACGTCGGGGCGCGACTTTGATCGAGTGCGTGCGGCGCAGTGGTTTTCAGTGACTGGCGATGCAGTGATTGCTTCGGATCAGACTCGCATGACCCACTCGGATGCGGATGTTTATTTGCCTGATTATTATTCGGTAAGTCCAACTGGGGCGCTTGAGTTGAAAGGTCGCTTCGGCGCGGTCGATTCCAAGCCTCGGATCTACCAGCTGTTACCGCGCTTGTTTGGTAACGCCAACGAGACGCGCAAGATGAATGGCACGCTAGCTGAAAATGGTGTCGGCAAATTCAGTGCCTTAAATGACCGTGTCTTAGCAGGATTTCGCGAGGATGGCTTTACACACATTTGGCTGACTGGCGTGCTGCAACAAGCGACGTCGACTGATTACAGTGATGTTGGCCAAGCACCGGACGATCCGGATCTGTTAAAAGGCATCGCAGGTAGCCCATATGCGATTCGTGACTATTTTGATGTCTCGCCAGACTTTGCGGACGATCCGGCAAAGCGCCTGGAAGAGTTCCAAGCTCTGACTCAGCGCATGCATGGCGCAGGTTTATCCGTGGTGATCGATTTTGTGCCCAACCACGTGGCGCGTAGCTATGAGTCGGACATACGCCCCGATTTGGTGTTTGGTAAAAAAGATCGCACTGGTGTGTATTTTGATCCGGACAATAATTTCTTCTACCTCACGCCTGAAGTCGCTGAAGGGTGCGGCCCGTTGCGCTTGCCGACTGTCGATCGCCACACTGGCAAGATTATTAACGAGACCGCACGTTTGGTGGGTAATGCCGACGGCTATTTCAGTCCAGAGCGTGTGCATGGCCGCGTCACAGGGAACAATGTAGCAAGCTGGCGCCCGTCGAATGGTGATTGGTATGAAACCGTGAAATTGAATTACGGCTTTGATTTCTTGAATCGTGAGCGTGCGCCGGAGTATCCGAGTGCGATCAGTCCGCGTAAGCGCATTCCGGATACATGGAAGAAGATGGACGCCATCATCGCCTATTGGCAAGAATTGGGTGTGGATGGCTTTCGTGTGGATATGGCGCATATGGTGCCACCCGAATTTTGGAAGTGGATGATTCATCGTGCGCAGACGCGTGTGCCTGACGTTTTCTTTTACGCAGAAGCATATGATAATGATCCTGCGAAAGTGCCGAGTCGTGATCCCTCGATCCGTCAGGACGATAGTGTGATGCTTGCTTTGCTTGATGCCGGATTCAACGCGGTGTATGATGATCCTGGATACGATACTTTGGAGCATTTATCTGATGGTAAGCGTTGGGCGAATGATTTAGATGTTGTCGAGTCTGAGTTGGGTGCGTTCTTCTTCGATTGTGCGGTGCGCTATGCCGAGAATCATGACGAGATACGTTTAGCGCATCCTCGAACGTGGGGCGCGCAAGGCATGGAAGTTGGGCGCCCGGTGTCGGCAACATTGTTTGGCCTCTCGCGTGGTCCTGTGATGGTGTATCACGGCCAAGAAGTTGGTGAGCCGGGCTTGGGCCGTGAAGGCTTTGGTGGGGACGATCAGCGCACCAGTATTTTCGACTACTGGTCATTGCCTGAACTCAACAAATGGTGGAATAATGGCGCGGCCAACGGAGCGGGACTAGCAGAGGCTCAAGGTGAGTTGCGCGCTTGGTATGTGCGTTTGATGCATTTGCTCGGTGAACCTGCCTTTGCATCCGGTGTTTCGGTGCCTCTAAACGCTGCGAACAAAGCGAATCCGTTTTACGGCAAAGTGGCCGATGTGGGGCCGTCGGGCCATTGGTTCCATGCGTATGTGCGCAGTGATCTGCGCAGTGATCTGCGCAGTGAGTCGCGCTATCTAGTAACGAGTAACTTTCACCCGAATGCGACACTGCGCCATGTGCGTGTGCGTCTGTCTGAGGCGGCAGTTGAGGCCTTGGGCTTAGCTGAAACGAGTGATGAGTGGTTGGTCTTGAAGGATAGGTTGGCGCTGGATGGGCAGCCGGTGCGTGCGATTCGACTTTCGGACGCCCTGCGTGAAGGCATATACTTAGATCAACTCGCGCCGCTCTCTTCCTATTACTGGGAAATTCAAACTACGAACACGCTGCGCGATGAGGTACAGGTGAGTCCTGTGGTCGCAGCTGGAACGGCATTCTTAGGTGCTCCGCCAGTTACGCGTGTGCGTGCCGGTGAGTCGGTGTCTTTAGATCTTCGTCGGTTTGGAAACCCTGGTGCTACGCATCGCTTTGTGGCGACTGGCGGCGATGGAATTCGTGTATCGATTGATCGCTTGAATCATCGTTTGCTTGTGTCGGCAGATGTTACATCGGTCGGCTTGCACACAGTGCCTTTATGCCTCGAACCGTTGAGCGTCAACGGTCGCACGCTAAAAAGCAGTCTGCCGCTGGTGATTGAGTCGGTACCTATGCATACCTTTCGTTTGGAGGGGTATGAGGATGCATCGTCTGTTGCTATGGTGGGTGGGTTGAATCAATGGAATACATCTGCCGATCCGCTGCAACGTGTCGAGGATAGTTGGGTTCGCACGGCTGCGTATCCAGCAGGCCGCGTGTTGTATAAATATGTGATTGACGGGCGCTGGGAGACTGATCCTGCCAACCCCGATCGTGAAGCAGACGGTCATGGTGGTTTTAATAGTGTGATAACGATTGGTGGTGATTTGGTCACATCTGCTGCGCCCACCTTGTTTGTGACTGCGATCGATGCATCGACGCTGACCTTGCAGTCAGATAGGGCTCTGAGCACGGTGATTGCCGAGGCGCTTCCAAAATCGGGTGGCGTGGTGCGTTTACCAGCCACGATTGACGGTCTGATAGTGCGCGTAGACCTGCCGTCTTCAGTCGCAGGTGAGATGATTCGGGTATTGGTTGAGGATGTCGACGGCAAGGTTGGCTTACCTGCGATGACCTATGCGGGCGAACCTGCTGAAGATATTTGGCAAGATGATATTATTTACTATGCATTCACAGATCGTTTTCATGATGGAAATCCTGCTAATAACCAGTTGGTGCATAATCCTAAAGTCTTGCCTGCGGCGAATTATCACGGCGGCGATTTCGATGGCATTACTCAAAAAATGGCGTGGGGCTATTTTGAAGATCTCGGTGTGAATGTGATTTGGCTTGCGCCGCTTAATCAAAATCCATCAGACGCGTGGGTGGAGTATTTGGCGCCGTTCAGATCTTACACCGGCTATCACGGTTATTGGCCAGTTGAGCGTTATGGCGTGGAGGCACGTTTCGGTGGTGAGGCGGCACTCAAGGATCTGGTCAGTGAGGTCCATGGCAAAGATATGAAAGTGCTGGCTGATTTCGTGTTGAAGCATGTGCATCAAGACAGTGTGATCCGTGCGGAGCGCCCTGAGCTGTTTGGCGAACTAGAACTGAGTGATGGCTCACGCAATTTACGGCGCTGGGATGACAACCCGTATACTACATGGTTTGAGCCTTTCTTGCCCGCGTTCGATTTTCGAAATCCTGAGACGGTTGAGTTCCTGTTAGAAGATGCGGTGCACTGGATGGGGGCGTATGGTCTGGATGGCTACCGGCTGGATGCGGTGAAGCACATCCGTCCTGACTTTTGGTGGCGCTTCCGCACACGGATGCGCGATACCTTTCATGAGGCGAATCATTATTTCGTCGGTGAGACTTTTCAAAACCGTCATGTGATCTCTGATTTTGTTGGTGCTAATATGCTCGATGGTCAGTTCGACTTTCCGCTCTACGATGTTTTGGTGCCGTGCTTTGCACAGGGGCAGGGCGATTTTGCTCAGCTAGAATCTGCACTAAGGCAGTCAGAGGAAGTGTATGGGCGCAGTGTCCGTATGTCTGCACTACTGGGCAACCATGATAAACCGCGGTTCATGGCCTATGCGGACGGCGACTTGCCGGATGCGACTGAGCCAGATGAAGAAGAGCTCGGTTGGAGCCGTGACTTGAAAGTCGATGATGAGGCGGCGTATGAAAAATTGAAGCAGGCGATGACGTTTCTACTGACGATCGATGGGGTGCCGATGATCTATTATGGCGATGAAATTGGCATGACCGGAGCGGGTGATCCTGATAACCGTCGAATGATGCGATTTGGTGATGAAGTCTCCACTGCTGAAGCGCAGGTGCGCGAGCACTTCTCAAATTTGGCCCATGCTCGTCGCATGCATCCGTCGCTCTATTTGGGTAGTCGGCGTGCTTTGGTTGCAGACGCGGACCGCTATGCGTATGTCCGCGCGTATGCAGAGGATCGTGCCTTAGTCTTGTTTAATCGTTCGGATGAGTCAGTGACCTTTGAGTTGGAGCTGAATCCTGAAATTGAAGCAGGGGAATTGATAGATGTGCTGAGCGGCGCTCGATTGTCCGTGCAAAACGGTGTGGTTCGAGTGACTTTAGATGCGATGTCGTCTGCAGTCTATACTAACAGTGAAGGAGCGCATGCGAACTAGCAGCTCATCCATCTGGAGTGTGGCTTGGCTGACGATTTGTTTAGCCTGTCTGCCTGTGTCACTGCTGCAGGGCGAGGGGCAGGTGGACGCGTTTCCAGATCTGGATCTTCCGGCGTTGGGGCAGCGCGCTCAGGCGTCTTTTCAAGTACATCCGGATGAAGCGATTCCTTATATGGTAGAGATTCGCGCTCGTTTAACCAATGCGATGAGCGAAGGTTTTCGTGCGATTTATCGCGAAAATTTGTATATGCTGGGGTTGGCGCACATGAAGTGGTTTCAACAGTCTGGAGAGTCCGCGCATTTGCTCGAATCGATCCCGTATTGGGATGAGTTTGTGAATGAGTTCCTGTCAGATGAACGCCATCTGATGGCCATGTTCAATCGCGCGGATTGCCACTATGGTGCTGAGCAATGGGATGATGCGGTGAGTGGTTATCTCGATGTGTTTCGCATCTATCATGCGCAATTCGAAGCCGATGATTTGATGGGTTTGCTTCAGCGCGTGGTCAACGCGGCGGTGCAGTCTGAGCGCGATGCAGACATCCAGAAGCTCTTGTGGCAATGTCTGCAGGATGATTATAGCTCGGAAATTCGTTTGTATTGTCTGAATGCATTGTTCGACCGCGCATTGGTGACCAGTGAGCTGAATGATCTGTTGAAGCTGGTGGTGGAGATCAATGAGAATCGTAGTTTTCGTTACGATCTTGGTATCAATTTACGCCTACTCAGTGTCGGCGATCGCTTCGAAGAAGATGAGCAATATTTGGAGGCCGGCTTGTTGTTTTCGATGGTGCTGCCGGTTGAGCAGTTGCTCGCGGTCGTCGAAGATCGTTTGATTGAGTTGGAAGAGCGTCTCTTTAAGCGCCAGTATGTCGCGTCTAAACAAGCGGGGATGCAGGTCGAACTGGCGCAACTGCGTGCGCAACGTGCGGGACTTGCTGACGCGCCTAAATATACCGCTAATTTGCGCTGGAGGCAGGCGCGTGTACTACGTTTGATGGGCCGATCCTATGAAGCATATTTTGGCTTTCGACGTTTGATTGAGGAATACCCGCAACATATGCACGTGGAGCAGTTTCGCTATGCGGCCATTTTGCAAGGATTGGAATGTGGCTACAATGCGGAGGCGGTTGAAATGGCGGAAGCGTATTTGGATGAGCCTGCCTTTGTCTTGTTCGAAAAGCCGATCGC
>JAQXBA010000037.1 GCA_029252625.1 Opitutia bacterium
CATCCAAAGCCAAACGCAAGCCCTCAGCCACATAGTCTTTGATTTTTCGGCGCCTTAAAGCGGCACGCGACTTAACCTCACGATACAAATCATCCGGAACTTCCAAAGTCGTTTTCATCCTTTCAATAAAACCAGATTTCTGGGTTTTGTCAATTACGGAGACTTTTCATTTAGAATTTCGTTTTTAGGATCCAGTATACCTGGTGCGCTAGCAGTTAGCATCCGCCTGCAATTTTAATCCAGCTCATCGTTCGCCAATAACTTTCGGCATCAATTGATCCCCTGAGTCCGTCCCCACCTGAGCGAAATAACCTTTTTGCAACTTTACACAAAAAAGCCCGGAACGCATGACACGCCCCGGGCTTAAAACAAAACGATATATATGAATCGGCTCTAGGCCGAAAAAGGACTACCAGAGAACTTGAACACGGGCGCGCAGGCCATCGACATCATTGGTGTTTCCAGCGCTATCTTCAGCATCAGCGATTTCATAGCCCAACATGAGGCTCACCGCCTTGTTGTGGTAGTAGTTCACACCGACATAATAGGAGTCGATTTCTGCGTCAGCTCCGTCAACTTTTACGCTAGGAGCACGGCGAATTAACTCGTCCGTATCAATTTCGAACGTATCTGCTTTAACATGAGAGTAACGGACAACAGGCTCGAACTTGCCCATCTTGTATGCGGCACGCAGCGCATAGCCATCGACGTCACCCTGGTTACCTAGGTCACCAGAGAAGTACTCACCGAGGAGATCGAGGCCTTCGAACTTGTAGTTCACATATCCAGTAAATGCTGTGACATCAAATGGAGCTGTAAGATCATCCTCATCCAACACGTAGTTATTCGACTGATGCCCACCATCCACACCGATAGTCAGTCCGTCGTTCTTCCACTGCAGACGTCCAAAGTAAGCTAGATCGTTACTGGCATTCGAAGCGCCCATAAGCTTCGAACCTTCGCCCTGAGCAGAATTTACCAGTGCCGCCGAGTAGCTGAGGCCACCTCCAAGATCACCCTTGGCAAATAAACCCGCGTGCTTGCCGGAAAAGTCGATATCATCGGCGAAGAAGCGGTTGGCTGCAGAGCGCTCGATGGTCTTGATCTTTGAAGAGGAAGTGGTCTCCTGGAAACCAAATGGCACCTTATTATAACCAAAGCTAGCGTTCAGAGCATCACTGTACTCATAACCCGCAAGCGCCTTATTGATCGAAAGATCGTCACCCGCGAAATCGAAAACCGTCTCTGCATACAGACCGTTTTCGTGAGTTGCCTTGGCACCGAAACGCAGGCGGCGGAAATAGAAGTGATTAGTAGAAGGCTTATCACCGACTTGATTCTCAGCATCCAGGGCATCATACTGAAATTGCAAGCGGCCATTAAAACGCAACTTTACGGTTTCCTTACCCTTGGAAGAGAAAGAAACGCCTTTGTTCTCTTCCTTAAGCTCGGCAGCAACAGAAGTTGCTTCGGTATCAGTTAAAACACCCTTCTGAACCAAGAGGTCGAGAAGCGCGTCATTCGAGGCTGCGTAGCTGGAAGCTGTGCAAGATACAGCCGCGATCGCGGCCAGTGATGTGATTTTATTTATGTTCATTGTTT
>JAQXBA010000038.1 GCA_029252625.1 Opitutia bacterium
CATCCAAAGCCAAACGCAAGCCCTCAGCCACATAGTCTTTGATTTTTCGGCGCCTTAAAGCGGCACGCGACTTAACCTCACGATACAAATCATCCGGAACTTCCAAAGTCGTTTTCATCTTTTCAATAAAACCATATTTCTGGTTTTTGTCAATTACGGAGACTTTTCATTTAGAATTTCGTTTTTAGGATCCAGTATAACCTGGCGTGCGAGCAGTTAACATCCGCCTGCAATTTTAATCCAGCTCATCGTTCGCCAACAACTTTCGGCATCAATTGATCATCTGAGTCCGTCCCCACCTGAGCGAAATAACCTTTTTGCAACTTTACACAAAAAAACCCGGAACGCATGACACGCCCCGGGCTTAAAATAAAACGATATTTATGAATCGGCTCTAGGCCGAGAAAGAACTACCAAAGGATCTGAACGCGTGCGCGAACCCCGTCCACGTCAACCTCATCGCCAGTGTCACTGTCTGTCTCTGCCATTTCATAGCCTACCATGAAGCTAACCGCCTTGTTGTGGTAGTAGTTCAGGCCAACGTAGAAGGAATCGATTTCATTGTCATCACCAGTAACTCTCCCTCCCTCGGGAGCACGGCGAATCAACTCGTCCGTATCAATTTCGAACGTATCTGCTTTAACATGAGAGTAACGGACAACAGGCTCGAACTTACCCATCTTGTAAGCGGCACGCAGCGCATAACCAGCGACGTCACCCTGGTTACCCAGATCACCAGAGAAGTACTCCCCGAGGAGATCAAGGCCTTCAAACTTGTAGTTCACATAACCAGTGAATGCTGTGACATCAAATGGAGCTGTAAGATTATCCTCATCCACCACGTAGTTATTCGACTGATGTCCACCATCAACACCGATAGTCAGTCCGTCGTTCTTCCACTGCAGACGTCCAAAGTAAGCTAGATCGTTACTGGCATTCGAAGCGCCCATAAGCTTCGAACCCTCGCCCTGAGTAGAATTTACCAGTGCCGCCGAGTAGCTAAAGCCACCTCCAAGATCACCCTTGGCAAATAAACCTGAGTGACGCCCGGCAAAATCGATATCATCTGCAAAGAAGCGGTTGGCCGCAGAACGCTCGATAGTCTTAATCTTAGACGACGAAGTGGTTTCCTGGAAGCCAAACGGCACCTTCTGGTAACCGAAGCTACCAGTCAATGCATCACTAAACTCATAACCCGCGACCGCCTTGTCGATAGACAGGTCGTTTTCCGCGAAATCAACCACAGTCTCAGCAAAGAGGCCATTTTCGTGCGTTGCCTTGGCACCAAGGCGAAGACGACGGAAGTAAAAATGATCTGTGGAAGCTTGATCCGCCCCATTATCATCCATATCCAAACTGTCATACTGATAGTGCATCCGCCCATTAAAGCGAAGCTTCACTGTTTCCTTACCCTTGGAAGAGAAAGAAACGCCCTTGTTCTCTTCTTCAAGTTCCGCAGCAACACCCGTTGCTTCGGCTTGAGAAAGAACACCCTTCTGAACCAAGAGGTCGAGAAGCGCGTCATTCGAGGCTGCGTAGCTGGAAGCTGTGCAAGATACAGCCGCGATCGCGGCCAGTGATGTGATTTTATTTATGTTCATTGTTT
>JAQXBA010000042.1 GCA_029252625.1 Opitutia bacterium
TCGATGGCAAACCGGCATATCTATACGCGGCTTCCGGCATGGGATTTCCTGAGGCATATGGATGTTGCTCCTATGTTTTCAAAATGACATTTGAAACTCAAGGTACGGATGATTTTTAGCAATCGTTTTGAATGCGGCCATAGGAATGGAAATGGTCAGGTACTTTTACTACACGATCCAGTTTTACCGCACTCTTGGGCGCAACCACACGTGATTTAAAAAACACTGTCACATCCAGCCTTTCAGAATCATCCATATAACTGCACCCGAATGGCACATAAAGGCATAAAGGGGGCAGGTCGGATGCTCCTTTCCTTTGTTTTGGTAGATGAAGAAAGGTTCATTTTGGCATGGGGCACAAGCCCACCCCTGCGACAGTTAATATTGCAACCTGCAAATTTCTCTACCCCCAAAAATGGGGGTAGGCAAAAATTCTGATGAGCGTATGATATTTCAGAATGGGGAAAAGGTCTGGTGCCTCTTTCAATCACATTAACGGCGGGCTGCATAACGTGAGATGGGCTCACCGGGCGGTTTTCTGCAAACAAAAAAAGAGAATAAGATGAAGGTGAGTCAATTAAGTAAACTAACGTGCCTGCTGATTGCAGGAATTATGGGGGCAGCGTTATTCGCGCAGGCGGCTGTCATTATGCAGGACTTTGGCACCTTGACGAAGGACGGAGACATGTCCCTTAGCGGCATCGCCGACGGGAATTGGCATGCGAGAACGACCGATTCTTGGGGGGATCCGTCGGATGCCGCGATGACCGCCACAACCTTAACTCAGAGCAGTAACCCGGCTAACGCTAATTGGAGGCCGTCTGAATGTCCCGTGGCCAGGATTGTCGAGAACAGCGCCAGTGGTTCAACGATCAGCTTCAGTTTTGATTACAATGTGACTGGAAACAGCAGTCCGACCCTCGGGTTTTACCTCAGCGGGATCGATGTAACCGGTGCCTCACCGTACTGGAGTGGCAGTGTGACGGCAAGAGGCGCTAGCGCCTGGCAAGTGGACGGAGACGACTTTGCTGCTCACAATACAAAAACATATAGCCTGTTTGATGGCGCGGTTACCGGACAAGCCGCTGCCGAGTCGTACAACGGGGGGCTTGCCCTGACGGGTTCCGGCACGGTCTCGGCCACGATCGATCTGAGTGGTCATGCGGCCTACCAGAATCTGTCGGATTACGAATATATTGCAGCGACCTTTGCATGGAACTTCGCCGCCGATAACACGACCGTAGAGATTTCTAACTTTAGCGTAGCCATCCCGGAGCCCGCAACGACCGGTATGATGGTTGCGGGAGCAGCGATGCTGTTGTGCATCCGCCGTCGTTTGGCATAAAGCACATTGCATTTTAAATACGAACAACCTATCCGGATTGCCGGAGGTTTTTTTTTGTTTTGGCCGAGATGCGTATTGCTCAAATCACGTTAAGCCCTCTTCGTGTTTGCACCCAAAAAAACAAAGGCGTAACCCTCCCTTAAAGGGGGTATTCTCGGGGGAGTGACCTACTAAATTAGTCGCTTTATTGCAAGAGGAGTACGGTGGGACAGGAGAGGCTTATCCCATTCGATCCGACCCTCAGACTTAATGTCACAACGGAGAGAACGAGTATGAAGATTTTAAGAATGATGATGGCCTGGGGCGCGCTTGCGTTCTGTGCGGGGCAGGCGATGCCGATTGGAAACGCAGCGGGGCTGGATCACTTGGATGGGGTTTTGAGCCCAGACATTTCCCTGGATGGAATCTGGCATTTTCAATTGCCGGCGCCAAAGGATTTTTGGAAGGAACAGGCCGCGCCCGCGGGCTGGAAGACGATGCCCGTTCCGGGTGATGTCTTTCGAGAAGGGCATCTGATCAAAGAGGACCAGCCCTTTGCCTACAAACGCAAGGTGATGATTCCGAAGGATTATGCAGGCCATCAGGTTCGACTGCGTTTTGAAGGAGCGCATGAGTACGCCCGAGTCTGGGTCAACGGAACCTTCATCACCGATCACCAGGGCGGATGGACCCCGTGGGAGTGCGACATCACGGCGGCCGTCACACCGGGAGAAGAAGCCTGGATTGCCGTGGAACTTACAGATCTGAAAAGGGACATCGCATTCAACGGAAAACGGTTGCGGTCCATTGGCGGGCTGGTTCGGAGTGTGAGCCTGCAGGCCCGGTCCAAGACCATGTTTGAATTTCCCGTCGTCTCCTCGCCCTTTATCGCAAACGGCACGGATGCAACCCTGACGGTCGTGGGTCAGGTGGCTCATCCTACCCCGAATGCGAAGGCCTCGTTCCGGCTGTTCGGGCCGGACGGGAAGGAAGTGAAGCTTTCGACACCTGATTGCGTACTGAACCAGACGCAAATGACGTGGACGTCCTTTGTTAAAGCTCCTCAGACCTGGGATGCGGAACACCCGCGCCTCTATCGGTTGGAGATCACCAGCAAGGCTCCCGGTCAGGCCGATGCGGTGTATTCCAGAAACATCGGATTCCGTGATATTCGCTTCGATAAGAAGAATAATATGTTGATTAACGGAAGGGTTGTGAAGCTGCGTGGGGCCAACCGGCATCTCGTTAATCCGCTGAAGGGCTTCGTCCCGGATGAGGAAATCGACACACGCGATGCTGAGCTGTTTAAGGAAGCCAATATGAATTTCGTGCGCACCTCTCACTATCCGCCCGGCACCGGTTTTGCGGAGCAGTGCGACCAAAAAGGGATCTATATGATCCTGGAGTCGGCGGTTCTGGATGTTGGCAAGCGCCATCGCCCGTCCATCGGCATGGAGGACGATCCGCAGTACAAACATTTCTTCGTGAACCAGCTTCGCGAGATGCTGTTTAATTATGGGAGTCACCCCTCTATCGTTCTCTGGTCAACGTGTAACGAAAGTCTCTACGGTAAAAATATGCAGGCCTCGTACGATTTTGTTCACCAGCAGGATCCTACCCGCCCTGTGATTGCCTCCTATCAGGTGATCGGCGACCCTAAGCATAAAAGCTACGATGTGCTGAGTGCTCACTATCCGGCGTGGAATAAGAACTATTCAGATACGAAATTGCCGACGATGTACGATGAATGGATTCATGTGCTGGGGCATACCGCACAAGAGTGGTTGCATGATCCCAATGCCCGCAACTATTGGGGCCGTAGTTTGGACATCGCCTGGAGCAATCTTTTCCCGTCCAACGGCAACATAGGTGCCGCTATCTGGAATTATATTGATGATATGACTATTCAGGCGCACCCCACGCAAAAAGGCGCGCCTGCGTCAGTGCGTCTGTTGCCGCCCAAAAAATCTAAGGTTTTTGTCACCGGAAAACAAAGTAATATCACTGGGACGGCCCGCTGGGGGATCGTGGATGAATGGCGTAGGCCAAAACCTGAGTTCTGGAATGTGAAAAAAGCGTACAGCCCCATTCGACTGCTCGAAACAGCCGTTACCGATTTTGTGCCGGACAAAGCAATTGCGTTGCCCGTCTACAACCGCTTCGACCACACCTCGTTGGATGAAATCGAAATGGTCATGACCTACGATGGGAAAACCGTAAGCAAGCAGGGGCCGGCGCTTCAGCCGCACCAAAAGGGAACGGTTGAACTCCCGGCCGCAGATTGGAAATCGGGCACCACGGTTGAGCTTTCCTTCATGAATTCCGCTGGCGGAATGATTGACCGTTATGCGATCACGTTGGGCGAAGTGGCCCAACCCGTCACCCCGGTGGTATCAGGGGTGCCGAAGGTAATCGAGCAAGACGGAACGATTCTCATTCAGGGTGAAGATTTATGTTTCGTGGTGAGCCGAAAAAGCGGATTGATTCAGCGTATAGAACGGGGCGAGGAGGTCATGGAACTGGTCGGGCCGTTACCCCATATTTATAAGCTCGAAGAGTATTTGTATGAAGGGATCAACCCCGCGATTGGAGCCGGAGTCATGTCCGTCATGCCCAGGACATCGATCTACGACACGCCTGGGCTGGAGGCTTGGGAGTTTAAGAACCTGCGCCTTGAGAAGCAGGAAAATGCGGTAGCGGTTCACGTGACCGGTCTCTTTGCTTCAATCGAAGTGAGCTATACCTACACCCTAGGCGCCAACGGCCGCTTCGATATTGATTATACCTTTGCGAAGATCCCGCCGCTCGTGGTTGAGAATAAGAAAAACGCGTATGGCGGACCCTTGAATTTAGAGGTGGGCATTAAGCTGCTGTCCAGCGATCGGTTTGACCGGCTCGACTGGAATAAGCAGGGGTACTGGTCTGCCTATCCCGAGGATCATATCGGTCGCGCCAAGGGCAGTATTGATCTGTTCACTACGGACAAACCGGAATGGGCGAAGAAGCCCACGCAGCCTTGGCACAAAGATGTTTGGGACTTCTATTTCATGGGGTGGGGCGTGCCGGAGGGTAAGTTGCTGACCTATGAGGCTTACGCCGCAAAGCAGGCAATCCGGAATTACACGCTGACCGATTCCGATGCCGGTCTGGCTTTGACGGTCTATGGAGATGGTGAAACAACCACAGCTCGTTACGGTCAGTTCCGCGACAAAAGCTACGTTCTCTATATTCTCGATACGCTCGATTACCACCTTCGCTGGGGCAATTACAGTGCAAAACATCGACCGCAGCCCCGACACTACGGCGCGGCCCGGCTGGGACTGCAGCAACGATAGTCCCACTTGGCTTAAAACTTTGAACAACGACAAGAAGACAAGTTTATCAAGAACCGGATAAAATAATAATGAAACGAACAGGCTTAATTGTAACCTTGCTGGCAAGTGTATTGGCAAATTCCGGTGCCGCAGCGGAGAGCCGGAACGAAATAAAAACCGCCGAAGGCCATCCCAATATCATCCTGTTTTTGGTAGATGATATGGGGCTGATGGATACATCGGTTCCTTTCGTTGTCGATGCCAAC
>JAQXBA010000048.1 GCA_029252625.1 Opitutia bacterium
AACAATTCCTGCCGGAGCAACATGGCATGATGAACTGGGCCTCCTGGAACTTCTTTGCTCCTGAATCCCTACTAACACCCGATGGTCGCAGGGTAATGTGGGCCTGGTGCAGTACACGCCGTGCCAGTAGGTCTCTGGGGGAAAAACTGCAGACCGGCATCCAGTCCCTGCCCAGAGAGTTGAGTCTTTCCGAGGAGGGTTCCCTGCTGATCAAGCCCCTGCGTGAACTCAAAAATTTACGAAGCACTGAAAAAAGCATGGAAAACCTCACAGTCAAAAGCGACACGACGCAGCTCCTCAAGGGAATGGCCGGCGACACGATGGAGTTCGAGATCGTCATCGAGGCACCACAGGCTGACGAATTCGGCATCAAGGTGCTGGCTGATCAGGACGGGAACAAGGGTTTCACCATCGCATCCGGCAAGGGCAGCAAGACCTTGAACGTCGGCTACATCAATCCGCCTTTCAAACTGAAGGAAGGCGAGGACCTTACGCTGCGCATCTTCATCGACAAGCACATGATCGAGGTCTTTGCTAACGACCGCCAAGCCGCCATGGCGTGGCATGACTATGATCCGAAAGATCTTCACGTCAGCCTGTTCAGTAAGGGGGGAGACCTGAGGGTGAAAAGCGTCTCTTCATGGAAGATGAATTCGGTCTATACACAGGCTGATGCAGGACGACCGCGGGGTGGCCCTGGAAAATAAAAAGGGAAAGAAGAACAGGGAATAATCTAATGATGAATCTAAGAGGTGATTAGCGTCACATCAGCGTCCATTAGTGGGATGAAAACAGCAGACCCTACGTCTGGGCACTCAAAAAAAGCATATCACCCAAGTAGCGCTGTCCTTAAGAGTCTTTGCTGCTGGAAAAGATGCCTGTCTTGTAAGCTTTGCTAATGGCGGCGGGGGCATTGGGGACGTTGAGTTTTTCGTAAATGTGACCTGCGTGGATGGCCACGGTTTTGGGACTAATGCCAAGCTGATTGGCTACCATTTTTTTCGAGAGACCTTCTCCTATCAGTTTTAAAACTTCTAGCTCGCGCTCGGTGAGGGCGTCGTCCTCGGAGGTTTGCTCAGGAGCCGCATGCTGCATGCTGCGGAGCAGGAAGCGCGCGACACTGGGATCCAGAGTCGCGCCCCCTTCGACGACCGTTCGGATGCTGTCTTCAAGCTGGTCACGTGTCGTGGATTTGAGCAGGTAGCCGCTGGCGCCAGCTGAGACGGCTTGCACCACATCGGATTCTCTATCCGACTGTGTGAGCACAATGATCTCTGTGTTGGGCGCATATTTTTTAATCCAGGGGATGGCCTCCAGTCCGGACATGCCCGGCAGGTTGAGATCCAGAAGGATAACGTCGGGGGCCATCTGATCTGCTGTGTCTTGCAGGCTGCGCAGGGCGATTTCTGCGGTGCCAAATTCGCTGACGAGTTCGATATTGGGCTCGACTCCCAGGGAGCGAGCAATCGCTTTGCGGTAGGCGACGCTGTCTTCAACCAGCATGACGTTAATCGGGTGTTTCATAATGATTTTGAGTTAGAATTTTTGCCAAGTTAGACTTTTTGCTAAGTTAATTTTTTCGGTTTCGGGATTCAATTTTTGACACAATGAAGTCTGACACTCGCCACGTGGGGAGTCTCCTGCGGGGGCGGAAGCTTAGCGAGATGAGCGTTCCACCATTCGCTAGGCTTGCTGCGGTAACGCTGCCGCCGAGTAAACGAGCGCGGCGTTTGAGGGAGGAGGGGACTTCGCCTTGGGTGCCGCCGCCGTTGTCGCTGATGCAGAGGCTGATTTCTTTTTTTTCAGCACTCAGTTGGGTCGAAACGACGGTGGCGCCGGAGTGGCGAATAATGTTGGTCAGGCATTCCTTGTAGAAGAGGATGAGATCGACACGTCTGCGGGGGCTGACCCTGTGCAATCTATCTTCAGAGAGAACTGAAAAGTCATGCTCTAGATCGGCAAGCAGGCGGTCTGCCACCCGCCTCATATCTTCGACCAGGTTTTGGTAGAGTCCATGCGCTTCGAGCATATTGGAACAGGATCTCGCGGCTGATCCTGTCTCCTCGGTGAGGTCTCTCACATCGTCGATGATTTCGATCAGGTCTGACCACTCTTCCGAGGCGTTTTTCTGATCAACGACCTTTTTTGCGGTATCTCCTAACAGCCCAATAGCATGGAGGTTGGCACCCAACTCATCGTGCAGGTTGGCCGCAATGCGCTCGCGAGTTCTGAATACGGCTCGTTGGCGAAGAATCTGTTCGATCAGCACGAGAATGACACCACTGCCTAGGAGGAGAGCAATGATCCAGATGGACCACTTGAGGGTGGTTTTTTGTCGTGCATAACGGCGGGACAATTCTTCAACTACGCGCGGACGTTCGGTTTCAAGGTCATGGCGGCGAGCGAGTTGGTCCATCCAATCCCGGAGGGGCAGAATTTCTCCATAGAAGTTATGTCCGTCTGTGATGCGTTGATGGGCGAGATCGGGAGCTTGGAGATCGGGGTCAGCGGTAACAGGGCGGCCTAAGGCTTTGTTTTGATGGTTGGCAAAAATCTCGATTTCTGCAAAACCGATTCGGGATGTTTTTATATTGGGAACCTTGGGGGCTGTAAGGGTTTGATCGTCAAGGGCAGTAATCAACACATAGCGGCAGAGGGTCTCCGGGAAGTTACGCATAATGATCGGCCCCGCATCATAGATGGAATTTCTTTCGTATTCGAATAAAAGCACCTGGTCTGAGAAGTCGGGGCGATTCGCTCCCGTAACTCGAAGCAGCCGGGGTATGGCATAATCGTCCGTAACGGATGCAGGAATGGTGTGGCTCTGATCGACGGCATGAAGCTTGATCTGATTGACCGGAAAGGTCGCACCCAGGTCGATCGTGAAGGTGGGGCTGTTTTCCTTGGGGTTAAAGCGGAAGCTACGGGCCGGACTCCTCTTTCCGTGCATGGCATCCATGAGGTAAGGGACGAATCCGTCCACGAGAAATCGCTCGTGACGGCCTGAACCTGAACGAAAGGACGACGATACCTCGACAGGTTTTAGCAAGGCCACATTCCTCTGACCACTGAAAACCATCATTTCAGCGAGCATTAACTCATGACGTTGATTACCCCAATTTCTGCGCGAAAGATGGGTGCATTCTATGCGGACCCACGAGGCTTTGAGGGGGGCGGTCGGCACAACGACAGGGGCAATCCGCGGCAAAACGTTATCTTCTGCGGTAAAGGATGCCACCACCTGGCTCGTGTCCGTGGTGCCTGCTAGAATCTGAAATTCGACTGGGAAACCTTCGGCCTGGAGTCCGGTTTTGGAATCGCGCTCAATGATGGGCACCAGCACGATCTGATCGATGAGGATCTCCTCGCCCAAGTTGATCTGAGCCCACTCGGTGTTGTTGGGGCTTATGTGATAGGTTGATTGATAGCCTATGGCTCCTATGCCGCTACGCAGGCTAGTGGGGACAAGTTGGCTGAGTTCGGTATCGATTTTCGTCAATCTCTTTTCGAGTTGTGACAGAGACATTTGTTCAGGTGCGTCTCTATCCCTGCCAGCGGATGCACTGGCGGAGAGTGTACCCGTCAGGAGGGTTGCTATGAGTAGAGTTTGGAGTCGCCACATAGAATGCTTAATTTCTTACGTTCAAAGGTATCTCAAGGTTTAATTGGCGCGTATAGGTATAAAGACCTATATACAAATTTTTCAAAACTGATATTGTTATAGCCACTCGACCAACAGGTGACAGCTGCGCGCAAATTTATTGAAACAGAAACGTCTCAATAAAACCAGCTCAATGCCAATCCTACCGTCAGCCAAATAAACCTCTAAATCACAAAACGAAAATAGATCCTCTGATTCATCAATGCGCTCCCTCTGGAGTGCGGTTCAACCAATACAAAACAACCCCATAATAGATATGACTTACTCAAAAATTTTAATTGTAGCCTTGGCTGCCGGATTGGCAGTGGTGCAGGCGCAGGCCGCGATTACCTCTGGTGATTCGATTTTCGTTGATTTTGGCAAGACTGCTTCTACTCTTGGTGGCAATGAAAACACCATTTCATCATTTCTCAACTCTCTGAGTATCGCTGACGCCATCCGTTTCTCGGATGGAGCAACGACTGGTGTAGGAATCGCAGTGGCAAAAAGTGGCGGTAACTGGACAGAGGCAACCACTTCAGCTGGTACCGGCCCCAACGCTCTCAACACTACAGACGCAGCAGTATATGGCGATGGTTTAGGCATGAATAATGGTGGCGCAGCGACTATGTCGATTACATTTACTGGTTTGAGCGATTCGCTGACCTACGACCTGACGGGCGGTGTTTACGCTAATTCTAACTATATGA
>JAQXBA010000051.1 GCA_029252625.1 Opitutia bacterium
GCGATGCGTCCCGAGCAGAAAAAGTAAGCGACCTTTCGATGGTCGGGTATTGAATTGGCGGCGGTGTAGAAACATCGTCCCTCCCTTATTAAAAATTACTGCAATGAACTTTAAAAATGTAGCTATTGAATCGCTGGCCTATGCGTTGCCGGACGAGGTATGGACCTCGGCGGACGTGGAGGCGAAGTTGGCACCGGTCTACGAACGTCTAGGGTTGCCGGGAGGTCGGCTAGAGCTGATGACCGGAATTAAGGAGCGACGTTTTTTCCCTGCGGGTAGTCGTGCCTCGGAAGCGTCGGCGCTGGCAGGTGAGGCGGTTCTGAATAAATCCTCCTTTGATCGTTCGGAGATCGATTTGTTAATCCACTCGGCGGTCTGCCGCGATCGGCTGGAGCCGGCGACGGCTGCGTATGTGCATGGTCTGCTGGGGCTGCCGGGCAAGACGCAGATCTTTGATGTGTCGAATGCCTGTCTCGGCTTTCTCAATGCGATGGTGATTGCGGCGAGTATGATCGAGTCTGGCCAAATCGAGCGTGCGCTGGTTGTCTCTGGTGAGAATGGCCGCCCGCTGGTGGAGAATACTTTACAGCAATTGCTCAATCCTGAGCTGACTCGCAAGACGATTAAGCCATATTTCGCGAATCTCACGATTGGAGCCGGTGCGGTCGGTGCGGTGCTCTGCCGCAAGGAACTGGCGCCGCAATCCTGCCCGTGGCTGACAGCGGCAGTAGTCGAGACCGATAGTTCGGCTAATCAGCTGTGCCAGGGTGACAGCGCCGGCGACTCACTCGAGATGCTGACCGACTCGGAGGAGTTACTGGTCGCAGGCATCGGTGTGGCGTCGCGCGCATGGGTACGCTTCGTCGAGGCGACAGGTTGGACCGCGGAGACGCCGGATCGCATTATAACGCACCAAGTCGGCAAGGCGCACTCGCGTGAATTGTTCAAAGCGCTGGGCCTCGATTTAGCGAAGGATTATACCACCTTCGAAACCCTCGGCAATGTCGGCTCGGTTTCCTGCCCAATTACCCTAGCGCGTGCGATCGAGGATGGTGCGTTTGTTGCGGGGCAGAAGGCCGCACTGCTGGGGATCGGTAGCGGTCTAAGTAGTTTGATGATGGCTGTGGAGTGGCCGAAGCATGACTAATTCAAGAGCCTCGCAATTACCACCCGAAGTGCGTGTTGAGTATCCTTTCGCGGGCAATTTATTTGATCAACCGGCTACGCCGAAGTCCGACGGACCAGTGCAGATGCACTATCTCGATGAGGGCAATGGCCCAGTGGTGATCATGCTGCATGGTAATCCGACTTGGTCGTTTTACTATCGAAACTTGGTTAACAAGCTGACTGCAGCGGGCTATCGTTGCATCGTGCCGGATCATGTCGGCTGCGGGCTTTCAGATAAGCCGAGCGATTATCCTTATACCTTGAAGCGGCGCATCGAGGATGTGGAGCGTTTGATCGACCATCTCGATATTGCCCAATTTAGCCTAGTGGTGCACGATTGGGGCGGGGCGATTGGTTGCGGACTGGCTGGGCGTCGTCCTGAGGCCTTGGGGAAGTTGGTGCTGCTAAATACCGGCGCGTTTCGCTCGAAGCGTATCCCGTTGCGGATTGCGGCGATTAAGGTGCCACTGATTGGCGAGGCCATCATCCGTGGCCTGAACGGTTTTGCGGGGCCAGCGGCTAACATGTCGGTAGAGATACCACTAGCACCGGCGGTGAAGTCTGGCATGCTTTGGCCCTATCGCAGTTGGGCGGATCGTGTGGCGGTGTGGAATTTCGTTAAAGACATTCCGTTGCGCGAGGGACACCCTAGCTATCAAACTTTAACTGAGGTCGAGGCCGGACTGGCGAAGTTGGCGGATAAACCGGTGCAGATTGTCTGGGGCGGCAAAGATTTCTGCTTCAATATGCACTTCTTTAAGCGTTGGTGTGCGATTTTTCCGAATGCGGAAGTGCAACTGCATAAGGCACATGGGCATTACATCTTGGAAGATGGGGAAACGGCCGTTACTACGCAGATTCAAGCCTTCCTACAGTCGCCGTAGCCTAGGGCAGAGGGCCGGGGGGTTGTTTGAGCTATTGACTGCAATCGCACTTCGGGCGACTCGCCCGCATTGATCCCGTGATGCTGCATAGGAGGGCGAGTCGCCCTCCCTCCTTTAGCGACTAATTGGCGATGAACCAAAAAAAGACCCCCGCGAGCCGAGGCGCGTGGGGGTACTGAAATCAATGATCTGAGCGTTCGATCAACCGTCGATCTGCTCTTCGAGGAACTGGATGAGCTGGTCTTCAGTCACGCGGCGTTGCTCGCAAGTGTCGCGGTCGCGCAGCGTAACGGTGCCGTCCTTTTCGATCGTGTCGAAGTCGATTGTAATGCCGAACGGTGTGCCGATCTCATCCTGACGTCGGTAGCGACGACCGATCGCGCCCGAGGCGTCGAAGAAGACATTCCAGCGCCGTTGTAATTTCTTGTAGAGTGCTTGTGCGCGCTCGACTAGCTCTGGCTTGTTCTTCAGTAGCGGGAAGATCGCGGCTTTGATGGGTGCGATCTTGGGGCTGAACTTGAGCACCGTGCGTTGCTCGACCTTGCCCTTGTCGTTGGGCACTTCGTCGATTGTGTAGGCGGCAGTGAGCACGGCGAGAAGGGTGCGGTCGACGCCGAGCGAGGGCTCGATAACATGTGGCACAAACTTCTCCTTACTGGCTTCGTCGAAGATGGTCATCGATTTGCCGGAGTGCTCTTGGTGCTGTTTCAAATCGTAGTCACCTCGGCAGGCAATGCCCCAGAGTTCTTGCTCGCCGTGTGGGAACTGGAACATCAGGTCGGTGGTCGCCTGGGAGTAGAAGGCGAGTTTGTCTTGTGGGTGGATGTCTTCAGTGATTGACGCGCGCGGTAGGCCGATCGAGACCAGCCAGTCGATACAGGTATCGATCCACTCGCGGTGCAGGGCTTGCCAGTCTGCGCTGGGTGCGATAAAGTATTCGATCTCCATTTGTTCGAACTCGCGCGAGCGGAAGATGAAGTTGCGCGGCGTGATTTCGTTGCGGAATGCCTTACCAATTTGTGCGATGCCGAAAGGGATCTTCACTCGGCCGGTATCGACGATATTCTTATAGTTGGCAAAGATGCCTTGTGCGGTTTCGGGGCGCAGGTAGGCGACTGCTGATTCGTCTGCCAGTGGCCCGACCTTAGTCTCAAACATTAGCTTGAACTCACGCGGTGCGGTCAACGAGCCTGGCTTGCCAGTCGCTGGGGAAGGAATTAGGTCGTATTCTTCAGGGTTTGATTCGGTGTAGTCCTTGAGCACAATCGGCTCGAGTGTGCCTTGCTTGGCAGCTTTGCGCTTCATGTCAGCAGCGGCCTTTTCTGCGATTTCCTGTTGCTCCGGGCATTCGACTACCGACACGTAGCCGATGGTTTCGCCTGCGACGATCACGGGAGCGAAGAACAGCTGATCGGCACGGTAGCGTAACTTAGACTCACGGCAGTCGACCATCGGATCCGAGAACCCGTCGACGTGGCCAGAGGCCTTCCAGATGTCAGGGTGCATGATGATGGTCGAGTCGAGGCCTTCGATGTCGTCGCGGCATTGCACCATGTCGCGCCACCAAGCTTGTTTGATGTTGTTGCGCAGCTCGACACCAAGGGGGCCGTAGTCGTAAAAACCGTTGTAACCACCGTAAATTTCGGAGGAGGGAAAGATGAAGCCGCGGCGCTTACAGAGGCCGACGATTTCTTCCATGAGACCTTCACTAGATGCTTTTGCTGTCATAAGCCGCCAAAAGATGAAGATAGGCATATTCGGGTCAAGGTTGGAAAGTGAGCTGTTGAGGGTAGAGCGTGCTCGCCGAGCGCGCCGTTCGCAATGGTGCCCAAAACCACTATAAGAGGGATAGCCATGCGGTTAGAGTGATACGGGAATTGCCACGCGCGGGAATCGTGCCTTTTGTTGTCGGTAATGGAGGAACAAAAGACAGGAGATGCAGTAACACCCACACCGAGTAAGCCAGTATTGCCGAAGAAATTGCAATGGTACCAGCGCTGCGTGCTAGGCGTGTTTGGCGTGCTGATGCGTCTGTGGACGCGTAGCTTGCGTTTTCATTTCGGCGCGGATGTGCAGGCGGTGATCGATGCCGGATTGCCGCCGGCAGTGTTAATTCTTTGGCATAACCGTCTGTTTGTGGCTCCCGAGTTTTTTCGTCGCTTTATGCCAGAGCGCAAAACGGCTGCGATTATCAGTGCGAGTAGTGACGGTGCATGGCTCGCTGGTTTTTTTGAGCAATTGGGAATTAAGCCGATTCGGGGCTCGCGCCATGGTCGTGGTGCGCAGGCGTTTCGAGAAATGGTAAAGACCAGTCGAGCGGGGTATGATGTGGGGATCACGCCGGATGGTTCGCGCGGGCCGATTTATGATATGAAGGCGGGCGCCTCGACATTGGCACTTCGCACGGGTGCGCCGATCTTACTATTGTCGTATAATTTCAGCAAGGCGTGGCGGGCAAAGAGTTGGGATCGTTTTTATATCCCAGTGCCCTTTAGCCGTGTGGAAGTGAAGATCGATGCGATCGGCGACGGTCGCAAGCTAGCAGGCGGCGATGCTAAGCAGGCGGCCGTGGTTTTGAAAGATCGCTTGGATGCGATCACCGAGGACGCCGAGTCTTTTAATACGTGATGCGTGATATGGCCTAATATGGCAGTCATTGATTGTCTAGAAAGGAGCGTGGGCGACCCGCCCACGGATCGACGCATCTTAAAACGAGGGCGGATCGCCCTCGCTCCTTATAGGGCGGATCGCCTAAGCTCCTTATAAGGCAGTCGCCTTTCACTAGCCAAAAAAAGCCCTCGTTGCGGCGAGGGCTTTTGACAGAATGCAGTCGAATCGACAGCAGCTACCAAACGAATGTTGGCGAGCTGATTGATTCGCGGCCTACTGGTAGTGTAATGTTTTCGCCTTCGGCCCAAAGCTCATCGTTAATTAGGAACTTGAAGATGACCTTGCCTTTCTTCGGACTACTGAGCGCCCACTCGTATGGTGAAACGTTGGCAAGAGCAGTGCCTTTTTCCCAGCTCAGACCAGCGCCTTCGCCACGGA
>JAQXBA010000036.1 GCA_029252625.1 Opitutia bacterium
TCCGCGATCAAAATGGGGCGCAGTCTCAAGCCCGAGTTTATCTCCGCTCTAGGGTCACGGCTCGAGGTTGAGGCATCCGATGAGGTGCGCGCTGCAATTCGCGAAGCGCTAGCCATTAGTCTGCTGGAGAATGGAGATGCGGCACAGCAGTTAGCCTCGATTGAGGAGCTAGCAGAGTTGAAATCGGTCGCATCGCGAGGTTTCATTGAGAAGGTGCTGGAGGCTGAGGTAACTTCTGGGCGTTCGGGAAGCCCACTGGCGATCGCATCTTCGACTACACTGCGAAGGATTACTGAGCACATGAATTTAATGGAGTTCCTTAGCAGCTTCTTCCGAGGCTTCAGCACGGGATCGGTACTGTTGATCGTGTCCTTTGGTTTGGCGATCACCTTTGGTTTGATGGGGATTATCAATATGGCGCATGGTGAATTCGTTGCGATCGGTGGCTATACAACTTACATGGTGCAGACCTTTTTTATCAATGCATGGGGGCTCAGTAGTGAGGCTTTCGGTTGGTACTTTGTAATCTCGTTGCCGCTTAGCTTTCTTGTCGCGGCAGGGCTTGGTTTGGTTTTAGAAAAATCAATTATCCGTTTTCTCTACCGACGGCCCTTGGAATCGCTACTGTGCACATGGGGGATTTCGATGGTCATGCAACAGTGCTTCCGCTTGATCTTTGGCGCGGCCAATGTGCAGGTTAATAATCCGACATGGCTAATGGGCAATCTCAGTTTGGGCGGCTTTAGTATGAGCTATACGCGCTTGTTCATTATGTTCATCGCGCTAGTCGTAGTCGTGCTGACCTGGTTGTTGTTGCGTAAGACCAACCTCGGCTTACACATACGCGCGGTGATGCAAAATCGTGGTATGGCGAGTAGCCTCGGTATTCCGGTGGCTCGTGTGAACTCGATGACTTTCGCGCTCGGTTGTGGTCTTGCGGCCTTGGGTGGTTCAGTGCTGTCGCAGATTGGTAACGTTGGCCCGCTGATGGGGCAGCAGTATATTGTCGATAGTTTCATGGTGGTGGTAATTGGTAGTGTGGGGAACTTGCTCGGTGCCGGCCTCTCCGCAATGGGCATCGGACTGGTCGATCAATTGCTACAGCCGGCGCTTGGCCCGGTGATGGGTAAAATTACAGTCTTCTTTGTAATTATCCTATTTTTGCAGTGGCGGCCCGGTGGATTGTTCCCCTCCCGTTCACGCAGCTTGGACGACTAAATTCAAAAACGTTTATACAATGCTTTCTACTAACACTAAGAAAGAGGCTGGCATCTTCTGTATGGTTGCCGCGCTCCTCATGTTTATTCCGGGCTTAAATGCGTGGGGGCCTGAATCGGGTTTGCTCTCGGTCAGCTCCTTCGAAGTTTCGCTATGGGGTAAATACCTGACTTACGCTATTCTCGCGATGAGTCTCAATTTACTCTGGGGCTATACCGGCTTGCTCTGCCTCTGCCAGAGTTTGTTCTTTGCTCTGGGCGGTTATGCGATGGGCATGTATCTGATGCTCGCGATTGGTGATGCGAATGCGGCAGAGTATGTCTTGCCTGATTTCATGGTTTTCATGGGTTATCAAGATCTGCCGACTCACTGGAAACCATTTGATAGTTTCTGGTTTGCGGCGGGCGCGGTGCTTTGGGTGCCGGGCTTGGTCGCGTTGATCTTCGGCATACTTGCGTTTCGTTCTCGAATCAAAGGTGTTTATTTTTCGATTCTTACTCAGGCGCTGACATATGCCGTGTGCCTATTGTTCTTTCGCAATGATTTCACCTTTGGCGGTAATAACGGATTTACCGACTTTAAGGAAATCCTCGGTCATAGCACCAACGATCCGTCGACCACACGTTGGTTGTATATCGGCTCGGCCCTGTTGTTGCTGTTTACGTATCTGATCACTTCTGGATTGCTGGTATCGAAGTTTGGCAAGGTGCAGCAGGCGATTCGTGATTCAGAAAATCGCGTGCTTTTTTCTGGGTATTCCACGACGAGTTTCAAGTTAGTGATCTTTACGCTGTCGGCAATGATCGCAGGTGCGGCGGGTGCGCTGTATGTGCCGCAGGTCGGTGGTATCAATCCGAGTCTGATGGAAACCGGCAAGTCACTCGAAGTGGTCGTCTGGGTCGCTGTCGGTGGACGTGGCACCAAGTGGGGCCCTGTTATCGGTGCGATTCTGGTGAATCTGTTTAAGAGTTATACCACGCAGGCGTTCCCTGATTACTGGCTCATTATGATGGGCGGTATGTTTGTCTTTGTGGTGCTGGTCATGCCCAACGGTATCGTCGGTGTTTACCAGCAGGTCAAAGCGAGTATTGCCCAAAAACGTTCACTTCAAACTGCGGAAGCTTAATTGTGATGTCGAATTCTCAACATAAACCACTTTATCGGGATACATCGCTGATCTTGTCGGTTTCCGGTGTCAGTAAATCCTTTGATGGATTTAAGGCGATCAACGACTTGAACTTCTATCTCGAAGAGGGCGAACTGCGCACCGTCATTGGGCCGAATGGCGCGGGCAAGAGCACCTTTATGGATTTCATTACGGGGCGCACCCGTCCTGACGAAGGCACTGTGACGCTGCATGACAATGACGGTCACGATATGGACCTTACCAAACTGCGCGAGTATGAGATCAACCGCCTCGGTATTGGTCGTAAATTCCAGACGCCGAGTGTGTATAAATCGCATACGGTCTATGATAACTTGGTGCTCTCATTGAATCGCCCGCGAGGCGTTTTTAAGACTCTATTTTATAAAGAGACTGTGTCCGATCGTGAACGTATCATGGACGTGCTAAAAACAGTTCGGCTAGAGTCACGCGTCAACGATCTCGCAGGCAGCCTCTCCCACGGTCAGAAGCAGTGGCTCGAAATTGGCATGCTGCTCGCGCAAAATCCGCGCATTCTTCTGATCGACGAGCCTGCGGCGGGCATGAGCGACGAGGAGACCGACCGCACGGGCGAGTTGCTTCTGAGCTTGGAGAAGAAGCACAGCCTAATCGTGATCGAGCATGACATGGAGTTCATTCGCCAGATTGCTCGTAAGGTCACGGTCTTGCACCAAGGCCATGTGTTGAAAGACGGCAGCTTTGATAATGTGAAGTCAGACCCGCAAGTGATCGAGGTCTACCTCGGCCGCCAAGGCAAAAAGGACGAAAACTAATAAACGACTGCATCCTATGATTTCTGAATCTTCCACTCCTTCATCTGAGCCGCTTCTCTCCGTTGAAGCGCTCAAGGCTAGCTATGACGAATCGATCATCCTACGTGGGGTCGATATGGTCGTAAAGCCGAACTCAGTCGTTGCGCTCTTAGGGCGTAATGGAGTGGGTAAAACGTCATTGCTACGTAGCATTATGGGGCAGATGCCTAAGACTGAGGGCAGGATTACTTTTGAGGGCCAATCGATCGAGTCGCTGCGCTCCGATCAACGCGCTCGGATGGGGCTCGGCTACGTGCCGCAGGGGCGCGACAT
>JAQXBA010000082.1 GCA_029252625.1 Opitutia bacterium
GCGATCTTGTCGATGTGCGGCGTTTTGATTTTACCGTGCTCCGGGTTCAGGCTCTGCACTTCCCCGTAGCCAAGGTCGTCACACAGGATCACGACAATATTTGGCCGGCTCACTGAAGCAGCAGACAAAGCCTGCCCTACCAGTAGCACAATCAGTATCGTTTTGATTTTAGTGACATTCATTATTTTAGTTTCTTCTTTTTGATAGCATTCCTCTCCCGGGTTATCCTGGATTGAACACGATGGACCATGCGCGACTAATTGCCTCGACCTGCATCAGCGACTGGGAACTTTAGCTCCGCAAGCTCCAGTTGGTGGGTAAACAGCTTTTCCCCCTTCACGTTGATCGCGGACAGTTGAATGCTTTCTGTCGCCCAATCAATCTCGATCAGTCCGGCATTCTTTTCCCAAATTACTTTTCCAACGCGGTATGGATTGACGCAGTTGGCCCAGCTTTCCACGTTATGAGACATGCCACTGGAGGTAAAATCGTAGAACGGATAGCCGCCCATTTCCTTCTTGGAGAGCTCTGCAAAATGGACATCGCCGGAGATGGCAAATGTATGGTGAGCCTGGTGTTTTTTGAGTAATTCGATGAGGCGCGCTTGTTCGTGCGGAACATTGCCCCAGTTTTCCATGCCTTTGTCCTGTGCCAGCACTTGAATGCTACTGGCAATGATACGGATGTCGGCCGGAACTTGTAACTGCGCCTCCAACCAGGCCCATTGCGCCTCACCGAGCAAGGTTTTGGAGCGATCCTGAGTGGGCTCATACCAGCCAACATACCCTTGCTTTGGCTTGGCTTTGGCGCGCGGCAACTCGTCACGAAAATAGCGCGTGTCCAACAGTATGATCTGACAACGCTGCCCTGAAGGGCCGAATAAATAAGAGCCGTAAACACCCTCCCGCTGGCGCCGTGGCGAGTCCTCTGGGTCTTTGAAAAAATCCAAGAAGATCGCCTCGGACTCCTCGCGCTTCGCATAGGACTTGCCGCCGTCATTGACGCCATAGTCGTGATCATCCCAAGTCGCCAACAGTATGTTGGAGGCACGCACCTTACGGAAGCCCTCGATGGCCTCGAGAGCGGTCCATTTCCGTTTCAACAACTCCATATCCTCCGTGTCGCCGTAGATGTTGTCGCCGATAAACACAAAGACGTCCGAGTCCTGCTTGAGAATACCATCGAAGATGGCAAACTTTTGTCTCCTTGGTTCGAAGCATGCGCCAAATGTGATCTTGCTAATGGCCTGTTCGTATTGGAAATCAGCCTCGCTTTGACCCTGGGCCGGCTGGAGAATCGCAATAAGACCAACAAGTAACAGAAGCAGCGGATGCTTCCCTCTGTGGCTAATTAAACGTGATAGTATATTTTTGGGAGTTCTTTTTGTATTCTTCATATTTTGTTAGTTAAAATGGATTTCGAGGCTGTCGAGCATCGGCTTGGATGCATTCGCTGTCGTGTCTTCGAGCTTCAGTTCGAAGCAGAAGCCATAACCTTCAGGGAGTCTACTCAAATCCATTGACGCCGGAATGCGTTGGATCTGCTTGGAGAAACCTTTGATGTACTCATACTGCTCTTTGGCCTCTTGCCAGTCGCTCCAGGTGTCGGCTTTGCCGTCGTTGCTGGTATCCACCCCGACGCGCGCGGTGACTGTTTCAACCCATGGCCCAGGACTGACGTAGTCATGCTTGATTTGATTGATCAGATAAAACTGTCCTTCAGCAAAGCCGATGTCCGGGTCCGGATGACCGCTGCCGAGCTCGCCGATGAACTCGAACTGCTCATCCAAGCTTGAGGATGTAAACAGCCCGATACGAATTTCCTGGTGAGCTGGATGATAATCGCCAACCAAATAATACTGGCCGCCAATGGCGATAGCTGCCCAGTCCCCAAACGCATTTTGCACTGGGTCGTGGATCTCGTATTGACCAAACGCTGCGGTAACCCCTGCTTTGACACCATGCCCGCGAGTCGCCGCGGTGATTACTTTCCCTGGATAGTTTGTAGGGTCTTCCTTGTGCCAGTGCGGGTGAATAAATTCGCCAAATTTGCCTGTCGGATTCGTGCGTTCATCCACTGCGGGCGGTAGAATCTTGAAATCACTGATGCCATCGTCACTGACGGCATGCCCGGCCAGCGGTGAATCCCATGAGTGCTTGCTGGCGTCGATCGGGCTCCAGTCCTCATAGATTAAATGAAATTTGCCATCCAGATCACGAATGATCACGCAATCCGAACCGTCGGAAGGATCCTTGAACGCAAGTCCCATATCTTTACCTGGCTTGCCGTCAGTTAGGTCATCATCGATATAGAGATGTGGATTTTGATCATTGGGGAAGTCATAATAGATGTAGGCCTTGCCATCCACGAATTCCGCGGTCGTCGACCACTTCGCATGTTTAGCGGTGACTGGACCGTGGTGCACCCAGTTGACCATGTCGTGACTTTGCCAGGCGTGGTAGCCCCTCAGGCTTTTTTCCAAACCGCCAGGGGCATTGAACAGATTCGGATACGGTGTGGTCTGTAGTGCCACATCGAAGCCCTCCAAAGTGGCCGGCTTGGATTGGAACCCTGCTTTACGCGGCGCTTTGTAGGCGCCAAGTATCCAGTAGTCGCCGGGACCCTTGGCGAGAAAGATCGGTGCGTTGTTGAGCGTCGGCGGGCACACTTTTTTCGCAGTCGGTTGCCAGTTGTCCCACTGCGTGGATGCGGTGAGCGTTAGCGATTGAGCCGAGCGCTTGGCCTCAAAACGCTGCAGTTGACTGCGGTAACTCCCTTGTTTGCCCGTGAGTGAGAGGAGGTCGTCTTGGGCTGTCAGTCCTTCGATCTGTTGGCTTGCAGCATTCCAGTCCTCGCTGCTGTCGATCCGCCAACTCGTCTCACCTTTGGGTGCAGCCTGTGTGCTGGTCAGCGTTGTAATACCGATGAGGGCAGTCGTTATTAATTTGTGCATCATCTTGGGTGACATTGAAGAAGTATACACGCCCCTACCCGCTGCGTCTATCACGCGATTGCGTGACACTGGATGATTTCCGAATCTAAACAGGTCATAATAAAGGGTCCTTCCGTCTTCGCTAAGGCTACGCCGGACAAGCCGGGCGAGATTGGGAGGTCATGATCGCCATGAGGTAAACCATTCCCGATCAGTCATCCGCATGGATCATGCGGAAGGACTGGATGACTGGTACCACTTTCTAGAATTTGGGTCCTGCACGAGCCTCTTCGAGTGGCCTCGGTTCTATGAACCGGGGTCGAGCCGATCGAACCCCGAAACAGAGTTTCGAGGCCACGGGTGACCAGTCCTTCGCTCAAACTTTTTCGAACTGACAGCAGTCACTGCCCCTGCAATGCGACGCCCCCTCCGGACTTCGGCCTTTCGCCCCACTCAGGATTCAGCAACGAGCTCAGTCGTGCCAGACCACCATCGAC